>QHWL01000382.1 GCA_003222555.1 Acidobacteriota bacterium
CTTCGTTGCTCGCTCGGCGGCGCGGCTTCGCCGCGCTTCCCTCCGGCGGGCCACCCCAACGCGGCTGCCGCGCGTGGGGCCCGCGTTGGGGACCCCGGCGCCTCGCTCGGGCCGCCGGCGCTACCGCCCCGCCGCGTACGCGTGAGAACGGCCCTCCGCTAAAACGGTCCGCAGATACCGTCCCGTGTGCGATGTTTCGCTCTGCACGAGCTGTTCGGGTGTGCCCGTAGCGACGACCCTTCCGCCCGCCTCGCCGCCCTCGGGCCCCAGATCGATGATGTAGTCCGCCGTCTTGATCACGTCCAGGTTGTGCTCGATGACGAGCAGCGAGTGTCCCGCCTCGATCAGCTTGCGAAAAGCCGTGAGCAGCTTCGCGATATCGTCGAAATGCAGGCCGGTCGTCGGCTCGTCAAGAATGTACAGCAGGCGCTCGCTGCTGTGCGACGACAGGTGCGCCGCAATCTTGATCCGTTGCGCCTCGCCGCCCGACAACGTCGTCGCCGGCTGGCCGAGCCGCAGGTAGCCGAGACCAATCTCGTCGAGCACTTGGAGCCGCCGCAGCACCTTCGGCGAGCTGCTGAAGAAGGTGAGCGCCTCGCGTACCGTGAGGTCGAGCACCTGATGAATCGTCCGGCCGCGATAGCGCACTTCGAGGACCTGCGGCTTGAAGCGCTTGCCGTCGCACTGATCGCAGGGCACGAACACGTCGGCGAGAAACTGCATTTCGACGCGCACCACGCCCTCGCCCTGACACGCCTCGCAGCGGCCGCCCGGTACGTTGAACGAGAAATGGCTCGCGGTGAGGCCGCGCGACCGCGCGTCCTTGGTCGCCGCAAACAGCTCGCGGATGGGATCGAACGCCTTGAGATAGGTGACCGGGTTCGATCGCGGCGTCCGCCCGATGGGCGCCTGGTCGACCAGTACCGCGTCGGTGATGAACTCGGCCCCTTCGAGCTTTCTGAACATGCCGACGCGCTTGTCCCAGCCGCCCTTGGCGCGCTTGATCGCGGCAAACAACACATCGTGCACGAGCGTCGATTTGCCCGAGCCGCTGACGCCTGTGACGCAGGTCAGCGTGTTGAGCGGGATAAAGACATCGATGTCTTTGAGGTTGTGTTCGCTCACGCCGAGCAGCCGAATCTTCTGTCCCGTGCCGCGCCGCCTCAGTGTCGGCACCGGAATCGCCAGCTCCTGCCGCAGATACTTCGCCGTGAGCGAGCGCGGCTCGTGCATCAGCCCGTCGAGCGAGCCGGAATACACCACGCGTCCGCCCTGCTCCCCCGCTCCGAGTCCGAGGTCGACAATGTGGTCCGCGACCTTGATCATGTCCGCGTCGTGCTCGACGACGAGCACCGTGTTCCCCTGGTCGCGGAGCTGCCTGAGGATGTCGATCAATCGCTGATTGTCGCGCGAGTGCAGGCCGATCGACGGTTCGTCGAGCACGTACAACGTGCCGACGAGCGCCGAACCGAGTGAGGTGGCCAGGTTGATTCGCTGCGCTTCTCCGCCAGAAAGCGTCGACGCCAGCCGATCGAGCGTCAGGTAATCGAGGCCGACATCCCTCAAGAACGACAATCGGCGGCAGATCTCCTTCAGCACTTTGTCCGCAATCGCCGTCTCCTTTTCGGTGAGCTGCAGCGTGGCGAAGAATTCCTGCGCCTGATGCACCGTCAGCGAAGAGACCAGGTCGATCGTGCGGCCCGACACGTGCACGTCGCGCGCTTCGCGCCGCAGACGCGCGCCGCCGCAATCGGGACAGGTGAGGTAGCCGCGATAACGGCTCAGGAAGACGCGGACGTGAACCTTGTATTTCTTCTTCTCGAGCCAGCGGAAAAACCCGCGGATGCCGCCGTAGTCCTCGCCGCCGTCGACGATCAATCCCCTCTCCTCGTCCGTGAGGTCGGCCCACGGCACGTCGAGACGGATCCGGCGCTTGCGCGCCGCGCGCTTGAGATCGGCAAGCTGCGCGCGGTAGTGCGGCTTGCTCCACGGCTCGATGGCGCCCTCCTGCACGGATTTCGACGGATCGGGCACCACGAGATCCATGTCGAGCTCGATGATGTTGCCGAAGCCGTGGCAGGTCGGGCAGGCGCCGAACGGGTTGTTGAACGAAAACAGACGTGGCTGGGGATCCTCGTATCCGATGCCGCACGCACGGCACTCGAAGCGCTCGGAAAACAGTACGGTCCGGCTTAAACCGGACACTACGCCCTGGGGAGCTTCGCCCGAGCCGGACTCCGCGTCCTGCCGAAACGCCCAGGCAGCGCCGCCGCCTTCCAGGTACGCGGTCTCGATGGAATCGGTGAGACGTTGCCGAAGATCCTCGCCGTTCAACCGCACGCGGTCGACGACGACTTGCAGCGTCGAGCGATTCAGGGCCGCCGGATTGATGTCGTCGAACGACATCGCGCGGCCGTCGACGAGCAGACGTCCGAAGCCCTTGCGGCGGAGCGTTTCGATGGTCGCCGCGACCGCTGCCGCTCCTGCGCCAAGGCTCGCTCCACGCAGGTCGGTTTCGCGGACGTAGCCCGGGTCCTCCGATCCCGCCGTCAAGAGGTCACCGTTCGCCTGCTCGTGGACTTCGTCGACGACTTCCGCAACCTCCCCGTTGGCCGCCGGGACCGACGCGTCGACCACGGGCAGATCGAATCCGATCAGGAGCCGCGCCCCGGCCGGCAGCCCGCCAAGCTGACGCGCGACGACTTCCGCCGTTTCGCGGACGACCTCGCGGCCGCAGCCGCGGCACATCGTCCGGCCGACGCGGGCGTACAGCAGCCGCATGTAGTCGTGGATCTCGGTGGCCGTGCCGACCGTCGACCGGGGATTTCGAATGCTGTTTTTCTGGCGGATGGCGATCGCCGGCGAGATGCCGTCGATGCTATCGACGTCGGGCTTCTCCATTCGTTCGAGGAACTGCCGCGCGTACGCCGACAGCGACTCGACGTAGCGCCGCTGGCCCTCGGCGTAGATCGTGTCGAATGCGAGCGACGACTTCCCCGATCCGCTGACGCCGGTCACGATGATCAGCTTGTCGACCGGCAGCGTCAGGTCGATGTTCTTCAGGTTATGCGTCCGAGCGCCACGGACGACGAGATCGGTGGCTTCAGCGGCCGCGCACGAAACCGTGTCGGTGTCGGGCATTGATCGGTACAACCCTGTGGCAGCGTCAAGCCGGAGCCGGACACTCGGTCAGTTCTTCTGGAGGTGGTCTAAACGATCTATCCTAGCCTAAGCCTAGCGCCACTGGCCAGGCAACGATCAACAACCCGCCGTGGTTTCGTTTGGCGGAACCGGGTCGGAAGGATCCGGCCAGTAGACGCGAGACAAGTAGTGCAGTGCGATGCCGACACCCCAGCGGTTCGGAGCTGTCCAGATGAGCAGCACACCCGTCATCACGAGAGTCGCGAGGCCCCAAGCCGGATACGACCGGACAACGCCGAAGTAAATCAAGCCAATGCTCGCCGCAATGGGGATGCGATCGCCAATCACCGTAAATGCCCAGGTGTCGCCCGGATTGCGCTCGTAGACCAAGCCACAGACTGGACATTTTTCGACGTGGTGCCCCCAGCCGATAAACAGCGGCCCCTGGCCGCAGTGCGGACACCGCCTACGCAATCCCCTCCGCAACGCGGTCGCGATGAAATGGCGCCAGCGCATTTGGTGAAAGGGCTCGCGCGTCACAATAG
>QHWL01000383.1 GCA_003222555.1 Acidobacteriota bacterium
GAGCGACCTCGTCGCGCACGTCCTTGAGCAGGTCGGTCACGCGATCGAAGTCCAGCGGCTTGCTCAGATAATCCCTCGCCCCCAGCTTGATGGCCTCAACTGCACTGTCGATGGTCGCGAACCCGCTCATCAGCACCACTTCGCACGCGGGAATCGTGTCGCGTATCTGACGCAGCAGGTCGAGGCCATTCGTCTCGGGCAGCCTCAGGTCCACGAACGCCATGTGGATGGGACGACCGGGCAGCCCGGCGATGGCCTCGGCGGCCGAGGCGCACACGACGACGTCGAACCCAACCGAATCCGCCAGGCGCTTAACGACGGCGCCCACGACCGGTTCATCATCGACGACAAGCAACACGGGCCGCGGAATCATTATGGCGGCCCAATCAGTTCTGTCACGACGCTCCGAAGCGCGACGATTCCAAATGGTTCATTGCGGATTCAACAGGGACTGCGAAACCAGCAACATGGCCGTCCGCGCAGCCTTCTCAATCTCTTGAACGTCCGATCGTCGGGGGTCGCTGTCAGGCAGCGCGCTCAGCAAGAACTCGCTGAACCCGAGAATGATCGAGAGTTGGTTGGTCAAGTCGTGTCCGAGACGACGCGCCGCAGGCCCTTGTTCCAGTGGACTCCCCCACTACCCACGTTACGCGTACATCCGCCCAATTAGGTGTGCACAAATGAACAACCGCAAAACCGACGGCGGGCGAGGAGCAGTTCCGTGAACCGGAGGATACGACGAGGAGCAACCACGAAGCCATTTCGTGCTTTCGTGGTTGCATTTATTCGGGCTTCTTGAGGGTCCCATGAAGCAACAGCGAGACAGCCTCACGCAGACCTGCGGCACCAAAAGGCTTGTCCAGAAACGCCTCGCCCTCCCATAGCGGCCGGGTGTCCATCAAGCGGTCGATGTGTCCCGTGGCGTACAAGACCTTGAGGTCCGGCCGAGTCGCGCGGACCCGGCGCACCATTTCATCTCCGCCCAGTTGAGGCATGTCCAAATCTGCGATGAGGAGATCGAGCGGGACGCCCTGGGCGAGCAGCTCGATCGCCTCCAGCCCGTTGCTGGCCTCGGTGACCTGATACCCCTCATCCTCCAGAATGCGGCGTGCGATTTGTCGGATGGGCGCCTCATCGTCGACGACCAACACGGTCGGCGCTCCACCCGGCGAGCTTTTTGGCGGCATTATTCTCTTTCCTTTTCTGGGGTCATCTGGCTCCCCCGCTTGTTCGCCCGGCGGCCTCAGTGGCGCGGCATCGGCGTGAACGCCAGCGGTTCATCGGCCTTCCGCGAAAGCCGAACACCGAACCACGCCGCACGATGCCGATGCCACCGGAGCGCGGCACGAATGGTCCCGCCATTATCAACGAGGCATGCAGATCCGGGCGCGAAGGATCGTTTCCGTGGCCACCACGTCCGTTCGCTTGCACAATGAGACCGTTGCTGCCCCCGCCCGCGTAAAACCCGGACCGCATATCGACGACAAAGCTCGCCCGGGGGTCGGCGCCCATCGCGCGCAAGTCCTCGGTCGAGAGCACGCGTTCGACCCCGTTGGCTGGGTCGCTCGCGACGGCGTCGAGAATCGTCCGCACGCGGTTGCGAATTTTCGCATCGTCGGGGTTCTTGAGAAAGACGAACCCAGAGCCGCCCGACGCCTGAAAGTAGACTTCCCAATGCACCACCCGTCCCTGTTCGTCAACCTGCAGCCAACCCTCGCCTTTGAACAACGTGTTCAGCTCGAGGCGCCGACCGGCCGGAACGAAACCATGATCGGAGACGATGACGATGCCGGTCTCGGCGCGGAGTCCGGCTGCGTCCACCGCATCGAGCACGGTTGCCACATGGCGGTCTGCGGTCGCCATCGACGCCAACGCCTCCGGTGAACGCGGGCCGTGGTCGTGCTGTGCGGTGTCGGTGTCGACCAGGTGGAGCAGCATGAGGTTCGGCCGATGGGCGCGGAAAATCCACGCGGCAATCTCGGCGCGCGCGGCGTCGGTCAGGGGCCATGGCAGCATGTGCCCGCGCGCCGCCTCCACCTCGTCGAGCAAATTTGCCGGGCGCGAAAGCGGACGAAGCTGCGCCAGGCTCTGGGGCGCGAACTCGGGCACGAGGAAATCGACGTCGAGGCCGACGCTCGCGGGCCAGCTCACCGCTGCCGTGGTGAGCCCCCGCGCGCGCACGGCTTCTGTCAGCGTACGAACCTTGATATCGCGGGCGTACCAATACCAGGCGCCGTACGAACGGTTCTCGGGATCGAGGATCCGATTGTTGTAGATGCCGTGAACGGCCGGCGGCACTCCGGTGATGAGCGTCGTATGTGAAGGAAAGGTGAGCGTGGGCAACACGCCCACGACGCCGTTTGCGAACACGCCCTGAGCCGCGAGCCGTCGTAGTGTCGGCACGTGCGCGAGGCCCGGCTCCGTGTACGTTTCCGGCTTCATCCCGTCGATCGAGATCACGATCACGTGCGGGGCCGTTCCATCTGCGCCGACGGTCGTGGACAGCACCGACGCCGCGAGCGCGACGACAGCGAGGTTCGGCCGCCAGCGAACCGACAGGTGGTGGCTCATGACGCAATATAGTAGCCGTCAAAGGCCATCTGCGTCCTGTAAATGATAGACCCGGCCACCCAATCACGGGGCCGTCTCACGACCAAACGGCCGAAACATCGCGCCATTCTGTCGGGATCGGCATTCTCACGACGGGAGGGCACGATGGGCGAGCTTAAGAACCAAGCCGGTAGCAGCAAAGGAAGAAGGTCGGGGCTCAGTTCGTGCGACAGCCCGCGCTGGCCTGTGTCGACGCGTGCGCCCTCATGCTGCGGCCGACCGTCGTCAGACCGCGGTGGTCCACCGGGGGCTCGATCTTGAGCATCTTGATCTTGTAGCTGATCACTCGAGCGCTGATCGATAACAGCTCCGCCGCGTCTTTCTGGACCCAGTTCGTCATCTTCAGCGCTTCGATGAGCGCGTCGCGCTCGATGTCGCCGAGCGCTAGGCCGCTGAGCGGGATCTTCACCGCCGACGCCCTCTCGGTCTCGCTGGTCACCGACATCATCGACAGCACGTCCTCGAGTCGGAGGTCGGCCAGGGCGATCGTGTGTCCTTCGCTCAACAGCACCGCACGCTCGATCGTGTTCGCGAGCTCGCGGATGTTACCCGGCCAGTTGTGGCGCTTGAGCAGCGTCTGCGCGCCGGCGTCGAGGCCGTCGATCTTTTTCTTCAGCGCGCCCGCGAACCGGTGGATGAAAGCGTTGGCCAGCGGCACGATATCGTCCTTGCGCTCACGGAGCGGCGGCATCTCGACCGACACGACGTTCAGGCGGTAGAACAGATCCTCGCGGAAGTGGCCCGACTGCACCATGGCGGACAGATTGCGGTTGCTCGCCGCGATCAGCCGCACGTCCACAGTCTGCGTGCTGGTGCCCCCGAGCCGCTCGAACGCGTGCTCCTGGACCACCCGCAGGACTTTCGCCTGCGTGCCTAGCGCCATGTCGCCGATCTCGTCGAGAAACAGCGTGCCGCCGTCAGCCAGCTCGAAGCGGCCAATGCGCTGTCGGTCAGCGCCGGTGAACGCCCCGCGTTCGTGCCCGAAGAGCTCGGATTCGAGGAGGTTCTCGTGAAGGGCGGCGCAGTTGACTTTCACGATCTTGTGGGACTTGCGCCGCGAATTGTGGTGAATCGCGTCGGCGACGAGCTCCTTGCCGCTCCCGGTTTCGCCCAGAATCAGCACCGTCGTGTTGCTGGCCGCAACCTTTCTGACGACATCGAGCACGCGCAGCAGCGCCGGGCTCGAGCCAATGATGCGATCGAAGTCGAAGGCATCGTCCTCCGCCCGACGGGGATCGTCGAGCTCGCGGCTGAGGCGCCTGGCTTCGAGGGCTTTCGCGATGCTGACCTCGATCTCGTCGATCTTGAACGGCTTCTCCATGTAGTCGAACGCGCCGCTCTTGATCGATTCGATGGCGGTTTTCACCGATCCGAACCCCGTCATCACGATCACCGCCGTCGACGGGTGCAACGTCCGGGCGGTGCGCAAGACGTCGAGGCCGTCGCTGCCCGCCATCTTGAGATCGGTGAGGACGAGGTCGAATGCCCCAGCGTGGAGTCGCTCGATCGCGGCGTTGCCGTTGGAAGCCTCTTCTACTTCGTGGCCGCCTTTGACCAACTCGCGCGCCAACCACCGCCTGATGGCATCCTGATCGTCGGCCACGAGGATTCGACCCATGAAC
>QHWL01000384.1 GCA_003222555.1 Acidobacteriota bacterium
GATTTCGGCAGCAAAGAGCTGATCTGGACCGTCACGGCCAACGGGAAGACGGAGCACGCATACGCCTCGCTCAAAAGCGATTACCAGATCGATAAACAGGTGGTCTCCACCGAAGTGGGTGGGGACTTCGGCAGTCTGCGAGACGAGCTTCGCACGAACATCCCCCCGGACCTCAAGGTCGAAGGGGACAAGCGTCGGAGCGTGAAGGTCGGAGAGCCGCTCACGCTGATAGCGTCTGCCACCGATCCCGACAACCTCCCAGCCAGACGAGGCGAAGGGGTGGGGCAGCCTGCCGGAGGAAGAGGGCAGACGAGCGCTCCGCGCGAGGGACAACCAAACGCCCAACTTCCGCCCTCAAACCCCGCGTACAGGCCTACTTCGTCGCTTGCAGCCCGCAGTGGACCCGGCTTGCGGCTGTCGTGGATCGTCTATCGAGGCCAGGCGGTGACGGTGACCTTCAGCCCCGACCAGATGAAGACGTGGATGGACACGCGGGTCTACTCGAACTCGCCGTGGTCGCCGCCGTACGTCATTCCTTTGCCGCCTCCGGACAACAAATGGATCGTTCAAGCGACTTTCCAGGAGCCCGGAACGTACGTGCTCCGGGCCGTTGCCAGCGACGGCTCCTTGTTTACCTATGAAAACGTGACGGTCAGCGTGACACGCTGAGCCATACTTGTCTCGGCGTTCGCCGACAGGATCGCACAGCCAGCCGGCCATGATGACAACCTACCGCGCCGCCGTCACGGAAGCTTTCGCCGGCACCTCGAACACCCACACCGTGGCGCCGTGGTCCGGTGGATTCCGTATCTCGGGCACGAGCATCGTGTACGCACTCGATTGAGACGCGCCCGGGCCAACCACCGTGGCCACGTATTGATGCCCATTCACCGAATAACTGATTGGCACGGAGGCCGGTACGTCATTCAAGCGGGTCTTCCAGAGCTGCGCGCCGGTGACGGCGTCGTGCGCGCTGAACGTGCGGTCGAGCCCTCCGACGAATACGAGTCCACCGGCCGTGGCGAGAACGCCTGAGGTGACCGGGGCGCGCTGGCGTTCCGACCAGATCGTCTTGCTGGTCTCGAGATTGACCGCGTGCAGCCGACCGTACTTCCCGTCGCTGCCAGCCTTGGGCCGAACCGTCCAGCGCACTCCCGTCGACAGGTTCCCACGTTCGCCGCGCGCTACCGGCACGAGATCCATGCACGCTTCCACCCAAGGTATATAAAGGATTCTGGTCGCGACGTCGTACGATGTCGGCATCCAGTCGCGGCCGCCGTCCACATGCGGGCAAATGGTCTTCGTCTGCCCATCGCCGGGAATGAGGGCGGCATCGACGATTTTGACGCCCGTCTTCGGATCGATTCCCGTCACGACGTTCTGCAGCCCGAGCTCGCGTGCGAGATCGACCGAGGAAACATACTTGCCGGTTTCGGTCTCGACGATATCGAAGATCATCTGCTTGCCGGCGGTCACAACCACGCTGTGCAGGTCGCCCTTCACCGGCAATTGCATGACTTGCCGTTCGAACGCCCAATCGAGATCCCACTGGCCGTTCGCCTGGTGTTGAAAATACCAAGCGAGCCGCCCGGTGTCTGGGTTGAATGCGAGGGTGGAGTCGAGATAGAGCGCGTCGTTCGTCACGCCGGCCTGGGTAACCGGCGTACGGAGTGGGCCGGTATCGTACGTGTTGCCGGCTGCGAAAAACGCGAGGTTTTGAACCGGATCGTAGCTCCCAGGGATCCAGACGGAGCCACCGTTTCGTTTCTCGAGCGGCAACCCGTTCCAACTGTTCCCGCCGTGCTCGTCCGGACGCGCGATGGTGTAGAACCGCCAGGCTTCCTTTCCGGTCTCAGCATCGAGCGCCGCGATGATATTACCTCCTTCAGCGCGACCGGTCGTCCCGACCATTATTTTTCCTCGGGCAACGAGCGGGCCGCCCGTCATACGGTAACCGGCCTTCGGATCGGCGACCGCCTGGTCCCAGATGACCCGTCCGGTCTTCACATCGAGCGCGACGATATGTGCATCCGATGTGGGGACATACAGGCGCGTGCCGAACAAGGAAATGCTTCGTTTGACGCTCGGGGCCACGCCCTTGGGCAGGCGGCGTGAGTACTGCCAGAGCAGATCTCCGGTGGCGGCATCAAGCGCCTGAACCTTGTCACCGTAGCTGTGAACGAACATGACGCCGTCGTGCACGAGCGGGGTCGCTTCGTTCGGACCATTGGGCAGCGACCAGCTCCACGCGACACGAAGCTCGCTCACGTTGCTTCGATTGATCGTTTTGAGCGGACTGAAGCCGAATGCATCGTAGGTGCGGCGCCACAACAGCCACTCCCCGTCGGGAGGCTTCGTCAGCATCGCGTCGGTCACGGGCCGAAGCTGGTCCAGTGGATTGATCCCGGCCGGAGGAGGCGGGATCGTCACGCCAGGAGCGAGTCCGCCGCCGCCCGCGCGCGGCCAGTCGGGCGCCATCGCCTTCAGCGCTTCGGGGTCGGCCGGCAGCTCGCGTGTGCCCGCTTGGGAGCCGTTTTCCTGAAGGATAAACGCAAGAAGATCGGCGTAGCGGGCGTCGCCGAGCGCTCCCGGACGGTCCGGCGGCATGCTCGTGCTCGTGAAGGTGAACAGAGCGTCGGCCGCCCGCGCACCCCACTTCTGCCGGAAGTCGACCCCCTTGAGCGCTGGGGCAAACGCACCGTCATCCATGGTCTGTCCGTGACACGACGCACAGTACTCGAGGTACGCCGATTGTCCCTGCTCGGCTTGCGCCGCGGTGTAGCTGAGAGGAGTTGGAAGCGACTGCGCTTCAATCTGTAACGGCAGCTGCGATGCACCCCACCAGATGGCGAGCCCCGCGAGACCACCGCACACGAAGGGTCCGCCCGACTTCAGTTTTGGAAATGATGTCATACATGCCTCGTCTCAAGAGTCGGTCATCGGATCCACACACCGGCGCGAAACGTTATACACCAACATTTGCCTCTCGCGCTCGCCGATGCAAGCCGTGATGCCGACCGCAGCGCATTGACCAGACCTCTGCCGCCGATCGATTCCCGTGTCCCGCGCCCGTACTAT
>QHWL01000385.1:0-7962 GCA_003222555.1 Acidobacteriota bacterium
TCCAGGTGAACGAGGCGCTGGCCGTGAGCAGGCTGTCAGAGACCGTGACGATCACGCTATTGGTGGCCGCGGCACTCGACGCCACCGTCCCGCTAATCAAACCGCTGCCGGCGTTGATGCTCAACCCTGTGGGAAGGCCGACGGCTGAGAAGGTCAGCACATCGCCGTTGGGATCGCTCGCAACGACTTGCAGGGAAACGGTCGCATTCACGGCGGTCGTCCGGCTCCCTGGAGTCGTGATGGTTGGTGCGCTATTGACGCCGATGGTCCATGTGAATTGGACGCTCGATTTGTTGCCGGCCGCGTTTGATGCGCTGGCGCTCACGAGATACGGACTGGACGCGGCGGCTCCGGCGCTGATGATGCCGCTGATCCGGCCCGTGGAGGCATTGATGGTGAGGCCGCCCGGCAGATTGGTCGCGGTATAGGAAACGGGGACACCCGTGGCCACAAGCTGCAGGCTGACGCTGAAACCAGGGGCATCGCTTTGAATTCCGGGATCCGTCAGGGCGATGGCGGACGATTCGGCCACCTCGTTAGACAGCGGACTGGTGAGTCCCGTGGCTGTGTACGCGCGAAGGGCGAAATAGTACTGGGTGCCCGGAAGATCAATCAGGTACGAGATAAGATTGCCGACGTCGATCGAAGTCGTGTAAACGCCGGACTGTGTTCCGTAGAAGAGGGTGTAGCCAGTCACCGAGGGCTCAGAATTCGCATCCCACACCAGCGCGATCGGACGCGCTTCGACGCGTGCCGGCGCGATGAGCAGAAACAGCGCAAGCGCTGCGACAACAATCCTTCGTATCAGAGCCATGGCAACCGTTCTTTCCTTCAATAGTGCGGGTCACATCGCGCAGTGGCCCGAGCACGCAACAGGACACTCTCGGGGAGCCTGTCTTCGATTCGAAGGGCAAGAACGTTTCCAATGACAGAAGTGATGTCGTATGTACAGGTGTGATCTTGATCTGCGCGAGGCGAATTCATGCCAGGCCCCTGAAGGGCGAGCGGCAAGCACTTCTAACGCACAGAAGAGAATGATAGGTTCGAGCGATCCGTACAGAGCAGAAGCAAGACCGAGCGCTCAGGGCGACGGCCGAGATCGGTCGCCCGTGGTGACGTCGTCACTTTTGTGGCACTTTTGGGGCCGTCAGAACCCAAACCGTCATCGGTAATAGGGACGGCGTCGCGAGATGCGGGCTCGGTGAAGTTCGTGTGGGCGGACACCCGCGGATGAGCTGGGTTCGGATTCGTCGTCAGCCGGCAGGTTCAACTCGCGGTCAAGGTCAAGATGTTCTTCTGAGCGAAACCGCCACTACCGTTCAGCCAAGAATCGGTCGACGATCGCGAGGAAATCCTTGGAATTTTCCTCGCTCGGATAGTGGCCCAGCCCGGGCATCGTGACGATCTGGACCTGAGGCAAGGTCCTTCTCAACTGCTCCTGCGTTTCGGCAGGAACGATGGTGCTCCGCCCGCCGAGAACAAAGATTGTGGGCGACTTGATCTGTCGCACGAATCGCCAGAGCTCGGTTGGCACGAACCCGTTGCCGATCTTCGGATCACGTTTCCAGATGACGCGGCCGTCGGCGCGCCGCCTCGAGCCGAAGTGGGCGTAGGCCCGAAGGATCTCTTCGGAGGTGCGGGAATTCCCGGCTTTGAGCTGCGCCAACAGATCGTCTTCCGATGCCCAGCCTTTTTCGTCCTCTTGGGGAATTCGGCTCGTGAGACCTTGGGCGATTTCCCGGGGCCGTTCCGGCCCGACGTCTTCGCTGATGACGGCCGCCACCAGATCCGGATGCAGTCCGGCAAACACCTGCGCGACGCGGCCACCGGTCGAATTTCCCCAAATGACGATATTTCGAAGCTGAAGCTGCGCGGCAAAACCTTCGATGTCTTTGACGTAGTCCTCGACGAGATAAGCGCCCTGCGGATCCCAATCGGAATCACCGTGACCGCGCATGTCGATTGCCATCACGTGATAGTTCTTGTTGAAGTGCGCGGCAATGTGGTCGAAGGTGTGCGCCACGCGGCCTATGCCGTGCAACATGATCAGGGGCGGCTTATCGGTCGCACCCCAATCCAGGTAGTGGATCCGAAGACCGTTGACGGACACGAAACGGTCGACGGGCTGAGCCTCGGGGACGCGTGCAGCCTGCGGATCGGGTCCGCTTCGTTTCGTGGTGATGAGAATCTGCCGCAGCGCCTCCGGATCAACGTCAAGTTCTCTCTCACCCGGAGGGAGGTTGTTCGACTGCAGGATGAACGCAACGATGTCGCGATAGCTCTGGCTGGACAAGCTATTGGGACGGTCCGACGGCATCAGCGTTCGGATCCGCCCGAACAGCTCGCCGACCGTGGTGTCACTGTACAGAAACGAGAAGCTCTCTTCGACCAGGCTCGGCGCCGTGCCGTTGCCGCGAAGGTCCTCGGCGTGACACGGGGCGCATGCCCGCAGGTACTCGGCCCGGCCGCGCCTGGCTTGTTCATCGGTGTACACGCCGCTCCACACCGTGCGCCCCGTCACCTTCCCGTCCTGAGCAGGTTCGCGGGGGGCTGCGTCGACAGCCGGCAGCATGTTCACCAACCACGTGATTCCCGCACAGACCAACGCTGCGGCGAACCAGATTCGGCGGCTCATCGGCCTGGGACCCTACTTCGAGAGGCTCGCATCGGGAAGCGCGAACACGACCAACGTATTGCCGGAGTTTGGTCTTCGAATTTCCGGCGCTAATTCCGGTGGAAGCAACGTGGACCAGCTCCCGCCGCCTATCCCCGCCGGCACGGCCACGTACTGTTTCCCCTTCGCCAGATATGTGATCGGAAATCCTTGAGCGGAGGTCGGCAGGCGTGCCTGCCAGAGGATCTTTCCGGTGGCCGCGTCGTAGGCGTACACGTGACGATCCCAATCGCCTCCGAATACGACGCCACCAGCTGTCGGCAGCGCGGCCGTGTTTGAAGGCGAAGGCGTGCGTTGAGTCCATATGGCCCTCCCAGTCGTGATATTGAGGGCCATGAATTCACCGAGATTGCCTTTGGACTCCGGATGTTTGTAGTCTCTGCGCCGCACCGGACCAACGCCGCCGCCGCCAACGACCTTCTGGACGGGACCAAACGTGGCCTTCTCGCAGTTGAGATTGAGCGGGATGTAGATCACATTCGTTTGCGGGCTGTATGCCATCGCGCGCCAGCTCTTGAAGCCAGCGGTGCTCGGACATTGGTCGACTTCGACGCCGAGTTCGGGGATCTTGCCTTGACGGTACGTGACTTTGCCAGTCTGCGGATTCACCTGCACGATGTTCTGATAGCCGATGTCGGTCGCGTGAACAAAAGCGCCAGTGGTTCGATCGAGCTGCCACAGAATTCCCAGCTTGCCCATCTTGAAGAGCGACTTCCGTCCGCCGACGTCGATCAAGAGGTTCTCGAACACTTCGTCCATGTCCTGCGTCTCGCCGGGAAGGTGCTGGTAGTACCACTTCATCTTGCCTGTGTCGGGATCGAGCGCAAGAGTCGAGTTCGTGTAAAGCGCGTCTCCGTCGGTGCCGCGGGCGACTCTGGCCCACGGCTTGGCCTGCGCCGTCGCCCAATAAACGAGGTTCGCTTCCGGATCGTAGCTGCCCGGGATCCATGCGTCGCCGCCCGCGCGGAACGTCAGCGGCAGATCGCCCCACGTGTCGCCGCCGGGCTCACCGGGACGAGCAATTGTCGACGTGCGCCACACCTCTCTTCCGGTGGCCGCGTCATGGCCTGTGATGAAGCAAACGTCCTCCTTGTAACGGGTGCATCCCGTGATCCCCGCAATCACCTTGCCGCGGACCACGATGGGGCCGGACGTGTATGAGTACCCCAGCTTCGAATCGGCCACCTTCGTATCCCAAACGAGCTTTCCCGTCCGCGCCTCCACGGCGACGATGTGGGCGTCGTTCGTCGTGCCGAAGACTTTGTCTCCGTAGATGGCGATGTTTCTCTGGATGCCGCGCCCTTCATCACCACCGCCGCCGCCTGCATTGGCCCGCTGCGAGAGTGGCGAGATGGCGGTCGGCTCTGCTCCACCACCACTTGGAGCCGGCGCAGGTGTCTGAGCCCCGGGACGATATTCCCAGATCAAGTCGCCGGTTGCGGCGTCCAGCGCCTGAATGACGCCACGCGGGTTCGGCAGGTACATGACTCCGTCGTACACGAGCGGTGCCGACTCCTGTGCACCCGAGTCGTCCATCGCCCACGACCACGCCAGCTGAAGTTGTTGGACGTTCTGCCGATTGATCTGATCGAGCGGGCTGAAGCCCCACGCGTTGTCGGTGCGCCTCCAGTTCAGCCAGTCGCCGGGAGCAGGGTTGCGCAACATCGCCTCGGTGACGGGCCGGAAGTCTTTCACCTGAGCCATGAGCCAGAGGCTTGCCAACATCACCATGATCGAAATCGAACAAGCCAATCGCGCTCGCATAACGTCCTCCTGTTGCTCTGCTAAACACTACCACTGAGGACACGGAGGTCGAATGGAGGTCACGGCCACCATAAGCTTTTCCGTGTTCCTCCGTCCAACCTGGAAAGCACCTGGTGTCCTCCGTGGTAGAGCTTTTTGGATCCAACAAAAAACACTACCACCGAGGACACGGAGATCGAACGGAGGTCACGGCCACCCTTAGTTTTCCGTGTTCCTCCGTTCAACCTGGACATCCGTGTCCTCCGTGGTAGAGCTTTTTTGGCGCAAAATCAGGGCGAGGTTTTGGTCGCCTCGAACCGAATTCCCTTCAAAACCTCGGCCTCACGGGCGAGCTCTCTCTCGCCGGCTGGAAAACCGCCCTTGGACAGCACGAACGCGAGAACGTCGGCGGTCTGCTGACGGCTCAGGCTTCCCGGGCTGTCTTGCGGCATCGAGACTTTGATCCGTTCAAACAGATCGTCGACCGAGAGGCCGCTCCAGTTCGTCTTGAACTCGCCGCTCGTCAGGCCCGGCGCCGTTTCGCCGCCCGTGAGGTCCGGCCCGTGACAGCGCCCGCATGCCTGCGAATAAAGCGGCTCGCCGCGCTTCGCCTGTTCGTCCGTATAGACGCCGTCCCACACCGACTGTGACGGTTCCGTCGAGGATGTCGCCGGCCTTTGTGGCGAGGGAGCCGTTGGCTCGGCGCGCACCGAGGAACGAAAGGCGCCGAGAGCCGCCAGACTGATGAACGCAACCACCACGATTCTCATCTTCATGTCGCACCCGGAAAGGAATCACGTTCAATGCAGAGGCCGCGGAGGCCGCAGAGAAGAAATGCCCAAAGATTTCTCCGCGTGCTCTGCGAGCTCTGCGTTCAAACGTCGCTTTCTTCACAGTCAACCGCTCTAATTCGGCAGGCTGTATGCGATGTACTCGCCCGAATAATTGCCGCCGCTGACGGCCACCATGAGGTACTGCTTGCCATCCACCATGTAGGTCATCGGCGTTCCGCTCTGGATGGCCGGCATCAGCACTGCCCCGACCTGCTGGCCCGTCTTCTTGTCGTAAGCCCGCAGCATCGCTCCCCGCGGATGTTCCGGAGTCGTCGTGATCTGCGGATCGCCCATCACGACCAGGGTCTTGGTCACCACCAACCCGACGCCCGAAGTGCCAGCCTGGCCGGTCTTCGGAATGTTCAGACCTTTCAATGCCGGATTGTTGCGGATGTTATCCGGCGTGTCACCGTGCGGCACCTGGAACAGGACCTCACCGCGATCGAGATCGATGGCCGCGAGCATTCCATACGGCGGTTTGACGATGGGGATCCCTTGGATATTCAGGCCGCCACCACCCTCTTCGGCAGGAGGAGGAGGGGCAGCGGGCGCGCCGGGCGGCCTCGCTCCGGGCGTTGCAGGCAGGTCTGCGCGAGTTTTGAACCCTGAATCGGCGGCGCAACAGTCACCGGGCCCCCACACTTCGACGATGGGCCGCCCGGCGACGCCGGTGATGTAGCGAATATCCGAGAATTTCGGCGGTGTTGCAACGAGCGACCTCACGCCCGGCGTATTCCCAGCCGGTGCATAGAGGATGTGCGTCTCGGGATCGAAACCGCCGCCGGGCCAGTTGGTGGCGGTGCCGACGGTAATCGCGCCGAGGAGGCCTTTGACGTCGCCAAGCATCGGCGGGTTGAACGGCGTTGTTGCCCAGCGGTATTGCTTGGTCCTCTCGATGGCGGCAGCTCGAAGCTCCGGGGTAAAATCCACCAGGTCATCGGGCACGTTGAAGACATTGCGCGCGTAGCGCAACTTGTCTGGCGGGTGCGGCTGCGTCGGCGAGGTCTTCTCGCCCGGCACGTCAGTCTGTGGCACCGGCCGCTCCTCGATCGGCCACACGGGCTGGCCCGTCACGCGATCGAAGACGTAAAGCCAGGCTTGCTTGCTCGGCACCGCCACTGCCTTGATCGCTCGGCCGCCGACCGTAATGTCGGCCAGGATGGGCGCCGAAGACATGTCAAAGTTCCACAGCGGATGGTGCACGAACTGGTAATGCCACTTGCGCTGCCCGGTTTTCAGATCGAGACAGACCAGGCTTTCAGCGAAGAGGTTGTTCCCCGGCCGGTGCCCACCGTAATAGTCCGACGTGGGGGTCTCCACCGGCAGGTAGACGAGACCCAGATCTTCGTCCACGGTGATCTGGTTCCAGATGCCGGTGTTGCCGTTGGCGGCCCAGGAATCCCCCTCCCAGGTGTCGTTGCCGAGCTCGCCGGGACGCGGAATCGTGTTGAACGTCCAGAGCAGCTTGCCGGTCTTCACGTCGAACGCGCGGACGAGCCCTTTCGTGTTGTTGTGCGTGACGACCGTCATCCCTTCCTTGAACGACGACCCGACGATGACCACGTCCTTGATGACGGTGGGCGTCGCGTGCAGCCCGATTTCACCGGTTTCGAGATCGATCGGCTGGCCCTTGCCGAACACCGCGCCCTTCTTCAGATCGACGACGCCGTTCTCGCCGAACGTCGGAACCATGGCGCCGTTCTTCGCATTGAGCTCGATCAGGCGGTAGCCCGTCGTCACGTACAGGATGCGCTCGTCGCCCTTGCCGTCGGTCCAGTAGGAGACGCCGCGGCCGGAGAGCTGCCGCGGCGCGATCGCCGCGCGGTTGCCCTCACGGTAGCTGTGCGCCCAGATCAGCTCGCCCGTTTTGCCGTCGAGCGAGATGACGCGTCGAGCGCGATGACCGACCGCCGCGAGCCCGCCGTCGTATAGAGCACGCCCCTGACCATCAGCGGCGTCCCTTCGAGCTTGAACTCGGGACGCGTGCCGAGGTTGTCGGTCTTGAACCGCCAGGCGACCTCCAGCTTGTTGAAGTTCGACGCGTTGATCTGATCGAGCGGCGAGTACTTCGTCCCGTGCACGTCGGCGGTGTAATGCGTCCAGTCGCCGTTTTTGGTGCTGGGGAGGTAGCCCTGGCCCGACGGGCGCACCGTCATCCAGGTGACGCCGAGCGCCAGCGCGGTCAGCGCCAACGCGGAACGCCGGAATGTTCGCGACATCGTTTCTTCTCTCCCCGTGTGGATGTAGTGTGAATGAGACCGCAAGAGACGCGTAGGGGCGGTTCGCGAACCGCCCCTACCTGTCACGTTCGATGTTCCCGGCGTTCTAGGCGGCCGCCGTCGATTTCTTCGCCAAAATCTCCCCGAAGACCTGCACCGCCTTCTGCATCTCCTCCATCGTGCCGAGCGAGATGCGCGCGTGCGTCTTTTCGAACGGCGGGAAGTCGCGCGCGACCATGACGCCTTTGGCGCGGCAGGCCTCGCGGAACGCCTTCGCCGGCGTGCCGATGTTGACGAACATGAAGTTGGCCTGGCAGTCGGTCGGCTTCATGCCGCGGTCGGCGAACCACTTCGTCACCATGTCACGCACCGCCTTGTTGCGGTTTCGCTCGTTCGTGGTGAAGGTGTTGTCCTGCGCGATCGCCACCGTCGCAGCCGCGAGGCCGAACACGTTCAGCGAACCAGTGCCGCTCGACCCGACCCACGGCCGCAT
>QHWL01000385.1:8003-8241 GCA_003222555.1 Acidobacteriota bacterium
CCGCAGGCCCGCCATGCCGTACGCTTTCGAGAAGGTGCGCGCCACGATCACACGCGGGTTCTCGAGAGCCACGGGCACGTGCGTTTCGTGATCCGGGTCGGTGACGTAATCGAAATACGCCTCGTCTACCAGAACGGTCGTCTCCGGAGACGCGCTATTCAGCTTCTGCAGGAAATCGCGTGTCGCCTTGGCGCCGACGTAGGTGGCCGTCGGGTTATTCGGGTTGCAGTAGAACACC
>QHWL01000412.1:0-3487 GCA_003222555.1 Acidobacteriota bacterium
CACGCGTGTTCGAGCGAACAACCGGAACCGACCTCCACATCGGACGAAACGCGTTCGCGATCATGACCGATCTCGGGTTCAGCGACGTGACCCTCGACTACGTCGTCGTCGATCCGCTGCGCGTTTCCCGCGAGACTTTCGGCCACATCTGGGAGGCATGGCGCGACGGCTACACGGACGCGATCGCGGAGTACACGAGGTTCAGCAGGCACGAAGTGCTCGAATTGTGGGACGACATGATCGCCTGCATTCGGAACCCCCGCGGCTATGCCGTCTGGCACGTCCCAGTACTTCGGGCGAAGAAGCCCTCAGTTCACGCTCCGGGGCGATCGCGGCAGTGAAGTTCAAGATAGGCCAGCCGTTCGCCGCCTCCTCCGGCTCGCGCAGAATGTCGGCTGCCGATCGGCGTCGCGGTACCGGGTCCGGCTAAAGAGTCTGTGAACAAATCACGTTCAACGCAGAGACCGCGGAGGCCGCCGAGAAGAAATGCCTAAGGATTTCTCTGCGTGCTCTGCGAGCTCTGCGTTCAAACGTCGCATTTTTTCACAGGCTCTAAAGCCGGACGCTACGTACGGGACCTGCGGATCTGGGGTCGGACCCGCGGATTCGTCCAGGCCCATTCAGGTATGGCGCAAAGGCTCGGCTCGTGATATGAATCGGTCTCTGACGCCGGCGATACACCGAGGCGTCCACCGAAAAAGGGCCGAACATGACAATACAAAGCACCCGTCGGGACATCCTCAAGGGAAGCCTCGCAGTCGCGGGACTGAGCGTTCTGGGCATTCCGGAATGGGCGCTCCCGGCCCTCGCACAAAGCGAAACTCTCGTGCCCTTCACCGACATCCCTGAGAACTTCCCTACGGTAACGGCCGCCGACCGGCGAATCATCGACATCCGCAAGATCGACGGTCCATTCACGCCGAAGGATCAGTTCTTCACGACGCAGCACTACGGCCATCCCGAAGTCGACCCGGCAACCTTTCGGCTGAAAATCTCGGGACTGGTGGATCGTCCTGCGTCGCTGTCGCTCGATGAGCTCCGACGGATGGGCGGCACCGAGCTCGTGGCCGGGTTCGAATGCTCGGGCAACCGGCGGCCGCTGCAGGGTCTCTCCGGTAACGGACGCTGGACCGGGGTCCCTTTGCGCAAGGTGCTCGATCACGCGGGCGTGAAGGCACAGGCACGGGAGTTCGTTTTCTTTGGCGCCGACCATGGCACGGAGGAAGTGGAGTTCCGGACGGACAAAATCAAGGTCGAGCAACAATTCGGCAGGAGCCTGTCACGCGAAAAGGCGCTGTCGCCCGAACCGTTTCTGGCCTACTCGTTGAATGGCGAACCGCTCACCCGTCACCAGGGATCACCGCTCCGGCTCATCGTTCCGGGATGGTACGGAGTGGCCAACGTCAAATGGCTCGCCCAAATCCACGTCCAGGAGGAACAGTACCTCGGCAAGTTCCAGGCTCGGTGGTACCGCACCATGAGGGGCGAGATCATCGATGGCGACATGAAGTGGGTCGAGGCCGCGGTCACCCACATGCAGTTGAAGTCGTTCATCGCGCGCGTCACCCGCGACGGCAGCCGGCACAAGGTGTTCGGCGTCGTGCTGAATGACGGGACGCCGTTGAAGTCGGTCGAAGTCCGCGTGGACGATGGGCCATGGCAGGCGGCGGCGCTGGACCCGTCCACGAGCGGCAAATATTCGTGGAAGCTGTTCACCTACGCTTGGAATGGCGCAACCGCAGGCGAGCACACGCTGGTCTCGCGCGTTACCGACGTGAACGGCAAGGTTCAGCCGACCTCGGAGGAGTTGTCAAACAAGAAGACGTTCCTCGAAGACAACTCGCAGTTTCCGCGGAAGGTGATGATCTCCTAGCGCCTCGAAACGTGTTGGCATCCGCCCCGTAGCAGCATAATTGCCGCTTGTTTTCATCTCGAGACGGAGGTTTCCCTCATGCGCGGAGTTCTGAGAACAGTCATCGTGCTCGCCTGCCTCGTGGTACCGGCTGCGGTGTTTGCGCAGGCATCGATCACGGGCGTGGTGAAGGACACATCCGGTGCCGTGCTTCCGGGCGTGACGGTGGAAGCGTCGAGTCCCGCACTCATTGAAAAGACGCGGTCGGTGCTCACCGACGGGACCGGGCAGTACCGGATCGAAAACCTGCGGCCGGGCACCTATTCAATCGTGTTCACCCTGTCGGGATTCAGCGCGGTCAGGCGCGAGGGCATCGAACTGGCCGGATCCTTTGTGGCCTCGGTCAACACCGAGCTGCGCGTCGGTGGCGTGCAGGAGACGCTGACGGTCACCGGCGAAACGCCGATCGTCGACATCCAAAGCACCACACGTCAGAAGGTTATCGATCACGATGTCATCGATACGGTTCCGACGGGCCGGATGCCGACGCAGCTCGCGGTGCTCATTCCCGGAGTCAGCAATTCAGGGGCCATCGGTTTCAATGGCATGACTGCGCAGGACGTCGGGGGCGCGGGCGGCGATCAGAACGTGCAACTGACGGCGCATGGCGGCAGAGGCAGCGATCAGCGCATCACGCAGAATGGTATCGCGCTCGCCGGTTCGTTCCGGCCTGATACCGACATGACCTACAGCCCGAATCTGGGCGCCACTCAGGAGGTGGCCATCGACATCTCGGGCGTCTCGGCCGAGGCTGCCGAGGGCGGCGTACGAATCAACCTCATTCCCAAGGAAGGCGGCAACACCTTCCACGGCATCCTGTTCACCAGCTTCGCGAACGCGTCCATGGCGGGCAACAATTTCACCGACGATCTCAAGGCTCGGGGCTTGCTGACTGCGAACAGCATCAGAAAGGTGGCCGAGGCCAATCCAGGGTTCGGCGGGCCGCTCATGAAGGACAGGTTGTGGTTCTTTGCGTCGGCCCGCTGGCAGATTGCGGACAACTACGTCGGCGGAATGTTTTTCGACCCGAACTGGAACGTCCCCAACTACTTCGTCACCAACGCCGGCCGCGTTGCCCTCGACGAGAGCCACCGGGTTTCCAACGACGGTCTCTGGAAAGTCGGCGAAGGCCGCCTGACCTGGCAGGCGAATGCGAAGAACAAGTTCGGGTTCGCCTTTACGAAAGAGAACCAGTGCAAGTGTCCGTCGTTCATCAGCGCGACGAGGTCGCCGGGGATCAACAATAAATGGGGCATCCCGCATCATTTCGAGACGGCCGACTGGTCGTCTCCTGTCACCAATCGGATCCTGCTCGAAGCGGGCGTGTTCCACCAGGGCAACCAGTGGGGCTGGTTCCCGCTTGATGGCACCAACCCGGACATGATTGCCTGGACAGAGCAATCCACCAACATCATTTACAAGGCGTTCGGCACATACGCTGACCATTGGGTGCACGATTTACGCTACCGGGCGGCCCTCTCGTACATCACTGGCGCCCACGCCCTGAAGGTCGGCGTTTCCAACGGAAGCGGCGATTCCGACATCCTGCTTTACCAAGGCGGAGTCAACAAGCAA
>QHWL01000412.1:3564-3912 GCA_003222555.1 Acidobacteriota bacterium
CCGAGCTCGGGATGTTTGCGCAGGATAAGTGGACCGTGAAGCACCTGACGCTCAACGGCGGAATTCGATTCGACTACCTCAAGAGCAGCTTCCCGGGTCAGACCCTGGGTCCGGTGCAGTTGGTGCCCAACCGGAACATCGTCATCCCCGACACCCCCGGACTTGGCTGGAAGGACGTGACGCCAAGGATGGGGGCTGCTTACGACCTGTTTGGGACCGGCAAGACGGCCGTCAAGGTCACTCTGAATAAATATCTGGGCGGTGACAGAGGCGGTACCGCCAGCGGCGGGACGCTCGCGGACCCGGTCACCAACCTCGTCAACAGCACGACGCGGAACTGGGGTGATG
>QHWL01000413.1:0-3531 GCA_003222555.1 Acidobacteriota bacterium
TTCATTCCGGCGGATGACGTCGCTCACGATCAGGTCATTGGTGCCGTCGTCGCCGCCTTGGGCGGCGAGCCGGGCCATGGTGCGCGCTTCCTTCAACACGATCTCGTGGGCGTGCAGCAGTCGCGAGATTTGCGTCGGCGCCGCCTCGCGGCCCTTGGGAGGCCTAGGAATGAGCGTGATCTCCGCCACGTCGGGCGCCATCGCGAGGCTCACGCCTCCCAGGAGCTGAATCCGCTCCGCGATCGAGTCGACGAGGGTGTTCTGCTCCTCGTAGTGCTTGTCGAACAGGAGATGCAGCTGGTAAAACGTCGGCCCGGCCGTCTGCCAATGATGTTTCTTGTACAGATCGCGAAGCGTGATCGTGTCCGCAAGGAGCTGATTCAGGTTCTCGACGCTCTCCTTGCACGTCGTTTCGGACAACGCGATCGGCATGTGTACGAGATGGCCGAACGGCTGGATCTCGTGGGACTCCTGGTGCGCAACCGGTGTCGCTCGCTTCAGAATCGTGTCCGCGTCAATCGTTGACTTCGTCATATCCCGCCTCCATGTCTGTCACCCTGGCGCCGTGCCACATGGCGCTGCGCGCTATTCTGTCTTGCGAGCGCATCTCGGTCGGACGAATTCGAACCTAGATAGTTCGACTAATTAACAATGACTTTGGGGTTGGACGGCTTCTGAAAAACGACCCGTCGACAACAGATAAACACCCCTGTGAACGCGAGCACGGCAGGGACCAACCCCGTAACTGCCCACATTACCTCCGTAAGCCAGCTAAACCTGCCGAAATGCAATTGTGCCAGCCAGAACGTCGCCCACCCGGCAGGATCAAGTGAGAGCGCGCCAGTAAACTGGTCTGGATACACGAAATAGATTCCGGAGACGCCCCATAGCGTGACAAAAGCAAAACCCCAGAAGCCCAGCGCGCTGTGCAAGTCCCAGTTGATCCGCGCAAAGCTGGCGCGCCATTCAACCGCGAGACTGCGACGCCAGAATTTCACTCCTGGCCACCAGATCACGGCACCCGTCACACAGAGCACTACGAGAGAGAGCGCGCCTATGCCGTTCACAAAACGGCCGGTCGTCCCGCCTAGCAGATTCGTGTGAAGATCGACCATCCACTCAACAGAGACACCTTGATTGAGCAACTCGTTGCGAAAGACAATCACGCTTCCGGATACGCTCATCATGAAGATGTACGCGCCGACGATCGCGCCAACCCAGAAATGGATCTGGAAGAAGGCGCCGCGGAGCCGAGATTTCTCCGGGTGATCCCGCCATAGCTGACGAGCGGTCATCTTCCTGGTTCCGATAACGCTGTTCACCGGCCGTTCTCCCGTGAGTCCGATTTGTATTCCGGTCTGTCGTGCTAAGCGTGCGTCTGTACGCAGTCCACGTGTTTCGTCGACCATTCGCTGAGATAGAGATACAAGGCCAGCCCAGCGACCACGAACGCGGCGACGATGAGTGCGACCCACATTCCGAAAAGCCGCAACAGCATCGTGCCGACCAGCGCCCCGCTGCCCATCGCGAGAATGGACAGCATCCGTCGACCGCTGCGCGGAGCCACACCACCGGCCAGCACCGAGTCGGCCGCAAGGCCGGTGACGGTCAAGGTCAGCACAGTCGTCGTAAGATCGGGTAGCGCCAGCTTGCGAACGACGGCATTGCGGAGCCCCATTGTCACGGCCGTCAACACGATCACCGGAGACAGCCTGGCGAAGGACGTGTCGCCTCCGGCGATGAGCGCCGCGGCAGCCGCGAGACACAAGAAGAGAACCTCCGCATGCATGGCGATCAACAGCTGCCGGGCCGGCGTTCGCTGGCGTTCGTTGGTCAGGCGGCCACCAACCACACTGCCGGTTGCAAAGGCACACAGCGCCGCGAGCGACCGGCCGACTGACAAGTCCGCGGTTCCACCCAGGGCAAAACCGAGCAAGACGACGTTCCCGGTCATGTTCGCGGTGAACACGTGACCCAGCCCCAAAAAGCTCACGGCGTCGATGACGCCGGTGACGAACGTCAGCCCGAACAGCGCGACGACGAGCGGAGATGACGCCTCTGGTGTGGTGGCGTGCGACACACTGTTCTCGTCCATGTCTGCCCTTCTCCTTTCTCCTCGAACCCGCGATTGGCTCGCAGGTGCCGGCACGACTTGAGTGCGTTCGCGAGCCGCTCAGTGCCGTGCCCGAGCCCGCCGTTACCTCATCATGCGAGCGTGTGCTGCGGGAGACTTGCCAACGCATTCCTCAGTCTGTCCGCGCTGAGCAGCAACGCGCTTCGCTCGTCAGCGGACATCGATGGTTCGAGGATCTGCTCAACCCCGGTCCGCCCCAGCACACTCGGCATCGAGAACGTGACGCCATAATCGGCGTTGTAGGACCCGATCGGCACGACTATTCGCTCGTCTCGCAGCACGGCCTGCGCAATGCGTGCCGCGACCATCCCGATTCCGAACTGACTCGCCTGGTTACCTTCGATGATCTCGATGTTCGCAAATCGGACGTCATGCTCGATCTGGCGACACAACGACTGGCGGCTTTCACTTGAGAGCTTGAGCAGGTCTAGTACCGGCACACCCGATATCGAGGCGGACGACCACACAAATGTCTCCGACGTGCCGTGCTCACCCAGCACGTTTGCTAGGACGGACGCGGCATCCACGTTCAGATGACGCGCCAGGTGAAAGCGAAACCTCAAACTATCGAGCAGAGTTCCACTGCTCAAGACGTGCGCGAATCCGAAGGTCCGCACGAAGTCGGCCAGCGGATCGGGTGGATCCGTCAGCACGAGGATGACGGCGTCAGGGGCGGCCGACGCAAGCCTCGGCAGAATCTGCTCGTAGACGCGGGCGTTCGCCTCGAGCAGCCGGAGCCTCCCGTTCGGATCCGCTCGGTCCGTCGCACCGCCGGCCTTTTCGTTGGTGCCAGCGGCGATCATCACGAGGGTGGCGCCGTCCAAGTCTGGGTAGTCGCCCGCCCGAATGTCTACGGCTGGAGACAGTGCGGCGCCGTATTGCACATCGGCGACCACGCCACGAGCCCGCTTCGGCTCCCGATTCACGACGACGATCTCGCGCGCGACGCCGCGCAGGACAGTGGACAGCAGACTTGCCGATCCAACCGCTCCCACGCCGATGACACCAATTTTCTGGCGCATGCTTGCCATGTCGTCCCTCCCCTTCTTCATGAAAGCCCTTCAGCTGGACCACCGGGGCCCACGGAGATCTTTCCAGGGACCGCCTTCCGTGTAGCGCTCAGGATGCAGAATCTTCGAACGCGGGTCCTCCGCGGTGTCGAGCTGAAGCACCATCCATTTTGGATAGGGAACACCCGGATCCGACGCCGCGTCGAGCTGACGGACGTCATCGTCCGAGAGCCGAAGGTCGACCGCGCGGATGTTGTCCTCGAGTTGCTCGGTTTTCCGGGCGGCGATGATCACGCTACTGACGCCGGGCCGACTGAGCACCCATGCGATCGCGACACGCGCCGGGCTGGCACCATGCCGCGCGGCCACCTCCTTCAGCGCATCCAC
>QHWL01000413.1:3580-6988 GCA_003222555.1 Acidobacteriota bacterium
CCCGGCGGGCGCCGGATTGTCGCGGCTGTACTTGCCCGCCAGGAACCCGCCGGCCAGCGGGCTCCAGACCAGGATGCCGACGTCGTGGTACTCGGCGAACGATTGGAACTCGTGCTCGAGGCCCCGGCCCACGAGGCTGTAGTACATCTGCGCCGTCACATATTTCTCCAAACCCAGGCGCTCCTGGAGCATGACCGCGGTGGCCGCCTGCCAGGACATCAAGTTGGAAAGCCCGATATAGCGAACCTTTCCCTGTCGCACCAGGTCGTCGAGCGTACGCAGCGTCTCCTCGAGGGGGGTGTTGCTGTCCCATCCGTGCACTTGGTACAGATCGATGTAATCGGTCTGGAGCCGACCAAGGCTGCCCTCGATCTCCCGCAGGATGTTCACGCGGGTCGCGCCGCTCCGGTTGAAGTTCTCACCCATCGGCAGCCGGACTTTGGTGGCCAGCACGATCTCCTGCCGGATGCCCTTCAAGGCGTTGCCCAGGAGTGTCTCGCTCTCCCCGCGGCTATAGACGTCGGCCGTGTCGATGAAATTGATGCCATGATCCAGCGCGAGCTTCACCATCCGGTTCGTCTCATCCTGGCCCAGGTTGCCCATGTTCATCTGGCCGCCGAACTGCATGCTGCCGAGCGCCACTTCGCTCACGATCAGGCCGGTATGTCCCAGTGTTCTGTGCCTCACGTCTTCCCCTCCTTGCACCGCAACTGATCGACTCCGGCCCCTCTGCATCTGTCGTCGTCAACCGTGTTCACCGACTGCCAATCGTCGAAAGCCTCATCTCCGCGATGGTCGCGACGACGGCCGAGAAATCGAGATCCGCGGCGCCATGCTCGGCGGCTTCGTCCAGCCAGGTGCGATTCGCCCGGGCTTGTTTCAGATCGCGGCCCCTGGCGGCAGCGGCTTCCACGACGAGCCGCAGGTCTTTCGCGGCATGCCGCAGTTTGAAGGTGGGGGCGAACTGACCAGACTCGACGTTGGTTCTCTTGGCCCCCACCATCGGTCCGATGGGCGAGTCGGCAAGGGTGTCGAGCAACATATCGCGCTCGAGCCCCAGAGACTCCCCGAGCGAAAGGGCCTCTCCCAAGGCCACAATCGCCGCGCCCAACGCCAGGTTGGCCACGAGTTTCATGGCGGCTCCTGATCCCGGGCCTCCCGCATGCCGCACTGAGCCAAGAGACTCGAGGATTGGCCGCACCCGCTCATAATGCTCGTCCGTCGCACCCACGAAGATGTCGAGGCGGCCCGATGTGGCCTGGGGCACGCTGCCTCGAACAGGTGCGTCAACGAGCACGGCAGATTTTGGCAACCGGGCGGAGACCGAACGTATCTCGTCGGGCCCCACAGTCGACATGTCGATCACGACCTGGCCGGGCAAGAGTGAGGCGGCCAGCCCCGCGGTTCCGAACAGTACCTGCTCGAGCGCCTCCGGCGTCGCGACCATCGTGATGATGAAATCCGCGCCGACGACTGCCTGTGCGGGTGAAGGCGCGACCGCGGCGCCTTCTTGGGCCAAGCCAACGGTCCGCTCCGGGCTGCGATTCCAGACCACCAGGTCATGGCCCGCGCGAAGTAAACGCCGGGCCATCGGGGTGCCCATGTCCCCGAGTCCGAGGAATCCGACTCTTGCCATACTCCCTCCTCCGTTCCCAGTTGGCCGAACCCGCGCATTGCGCGGACCCACGACGATCGTTCGCTCCGTGGCCTGGGGCACGCTGCCTCGAACAGGTGCGTCGACGAGCACGGCAGATTTTGGCAACCGGTCGGAGACCAAACGTATCTCGTCGGGCCCCACGGTCGACATGTCGATCACGATCTGGCCGGGTAAGAGTGAGGCGGCCAGCCCCGCGGTCCCGAACAGTACCTGCTCGAGCGCCTCCGGCGTCGCGACCATCGTGATGATGAAATCCGCGCCGACGGCCGCCTGTGCTGGTGAAGGCGCGACAGCGGCGCCTTCCTGGGGCGATCTCCGATAGTGACAGCTCGGGTTGCTTCAGCATCTCGGTCGCGCGTTCGATGCGCCGTCGCAGTAGATATTGGTGTGGCGGTTCCCCCGTCGACTGTCGGAAGCCCCGCGCGAAATGGTGCACCGACAGCCCAGCGACTCTTGCCAGGGATTCAAGCGTGAGCGGTTCGTCGACGTGTGCGTCCATGTACTCCACGACACGCCGCTTCGCACCAGGTGACAAACCGCGGTGAGCCCGGGGCTCTATGTCGAGCGTCATCAGGTTCGGGAGCAGAGTCAGGCGCGCACGGGTATGAAAGCGGTCGCGCCTGGAGCCCTTCAAGCGTCGGGACGCTACCTCCGGCGGGGTAATGAGTGCGCGCCACGCCTGGCCGAGGCCACCCCTCAGGTGTGCGGCGAAATCTTCTGGGTCGCCTCGTCGCCTGAAGAGCGAACCATCGTAGTCAAACAGCCTCCGCAAGTGCACGCTGTTGCCCACACGCTGATCGTCAAGCGCGAGCGCTGATCGAGCGAGACGATCACCACCGACGATGTGCTGGTCGTTGTCGACGGCCAGGAGCACGGCGGAGCCACCCTCGTCGCAAGGGGATGCCGCGACAATCCATGATTGCCGAAACGATTCTCGAAACAACTGCTCCTCGATCGCCCGGGCCGAGGTGACCGTGGCGGCGAGCGCCAGCCCATGCGAGTGTTCCGAGAGTTCCGGATCGATCGACGACGTATCCAGGACGGCGACGAGCCTCCCGCGCGCATCGAAGATGGGCGCGCCGGCGCAACTGAGTCCAATGTGTCGGGTTCGAAAGTGCTGATCAAGGTGCACGCTGATGGGGCGCTGCTCGGCGATGCAGGTGCCGATACCGTTCGTGCCTTCGACGCCCTCGGACCAGACGCCCCCGGTCCACGTGCCCCAATACTTGAACTGTTCCGCTGTCGTCTCATTGCCACGGTGCTGCAAGGCAATGCCGTCGGCGTTGCACAACAGGACCACGTAGCCCGCCTGCCGAACAATCGCGTAGAGGTGATCGACCTCTTCCTGCGCAACCGTGAGCACGGCGCCGAATGGCTCACGCAGGTCCTTGAGCTCACGTTCAGTCAGGACATTCGGAGCCGAAGCGGTGGTGGGTTCAACGTGATGCTGGGTCAGGCTTCGACGCCAGGAGTCCACCACTCCCGTTTTCGCGTCTGATTCCTGTCCCTCGACCACGCGCGAGATGAGATCCGCGTGAGAAGACTCAGTGGTACGATCGCCGACTGCAGCTCTGATCGGCCGCGCCATGAACGCCTCGGCGTGAAACGAGGATTATATGCCTCTCACATGAACGCGAACGTTGGGGTCGACGACTGGCTCTTCCTCCGATTCCATTCCCTTGCCTGGCAACGGTTCGAAAGAACACGAAATCGTTGTCCTCACGATTGTCCCTGTGAGCCACCAAAACGGG
>QHWL01000414.1 GCA_003222555.1 Acidobacteriota bacterium
GAGGAGGAAGCCGACGTACAGCATCGGGTTCGGCGCATTCCTCGGCGGGTGGATCATCATCGCCAGCACCACGTTGACGATGGGCGCGCCGCCGAAGACGAGCGGCATGACGTAGAAGGGCAGCCCGCCGGTCTTGAACGCCCAGATGATGCAGGCGGCGCCAATCGCTCCGAGCGCCCCGGCAATCGTCGCGGTGACGAGCCCCGCCGTGCTGAACCCCGACAGCGCGCCCTGCGAGGTCAGACCGGCGAGCGGCACGAGGACGCCGATCAAAAAGTACGCGATCCCGACACATAAGAGCGCCTTGAGCGGGTTCCCGAGTCGAACCTGTCCTTCAAACAGCAACGCGCCGTACGCACCCCAGGCCAAAACGGCCCCGGCCACGAAGATGATCCATGCCATACGTTTCCTCGTTCGAACATCTGTGTGTGTCGTCACCATTTGGACGCCGACCTCGAGACGGCAGCCGGATTGTAGCGCAGAAACATCCGCCCGCGGTCAATGCCGAGGAATTGAAGCGCCGGAGTGGTCGCAACCGTCGTCACCAGCGCCATCAGTACCATCATCGTGAACAAGACCGGCGAAATGACACGCAAATCGAGACCGATATTGAGCACGATGAGCTCCATGAGACCGCGCGTGTTCATGAGAACACCCAGCCCGGCCGCGCCGCGCCAGTCCATGCCGGTGAGGCGCGCGGCGACGAAGCTGCCACCGAACTTGCCGATCGTGGCGACGAGGATGATGAGGCCGCACAGCAGCCATTGAGAACCGGAGATGAGCCCGATCTCGGTGCGCATGCCGGTGAAGGCGAAGAAGGCGGGGAGCAGGAGAATGGTGACGACGTCTTCCAGGCGATCGGTCAGCGTACGCGCGACGGCGCTATTGTGGGGGATGACCGCGCCGAACAGGAAGGCGCCAAACACTGCGTGGACGCCGATCCACTCGGTGGCCAGCGCCGACAGCAGCACTCCGACGAGCGCGATCACGTGGCCGGTCGGCCGGCGGCCGTCGAACCTGGAAATGACGCGAACGATGGTCGGACGGACCGCGAGAAACATGATCGCGATGTAGCCGAGCGTCAGAACCGAGACGGTGACTGCGTCCTCTATCCGTGCCTGCGTCACGCCGACCACCATCGCCAGCAGGCACCACGCCGTCACATCGTCGGCGGCGGCGCACGTGAGTGCCACGGCGCCGAGCTCGGTCTTGCTGATTCCTCGATCCGTCAGGATGCGCGCCAATACGGGAAATGCCGTAATCGACATCGCGATGCCCATGAACAGGGCGAAGCTCGTGAACGGCACGTCGCTGGTCGACAGACGCGGATACAGGAAGAGCGCCAGCGCCGATCCGAGGACGAACGGCGCCACGATGCTCGCGTGAGACGTCGCGACGGTGGCGTGCGCACGCCTGCGCACCAGGTCGGCGTTCAGCTCGAGGCCGACGAGAAACATGTACAGAATGATGCCGAGTTGCGCGACGACGTTCAGAAAGGGCGCGACTGACGGTGGGAGGATATAGGCCGAGACTTCCGGGGCGATGCGTCCGAGAAGGGATGGCCCCAGAACGATCCCGGCCAGCACCTCGCCGACGACCGGCGGCTGCCCGACCGACTGAAGCGCGGCGCCCAGCAGCCGGCCGAGAACGATGACGGCCACGAGCGCCATCAGAACGTGCAGGACTGCGTTCGGCGCCGGGCTGACGGCCCTCTCGATCGCCCCGGCTAGCGGCGGAGCCGCCGCGGTGAGCGTTTCGCCGTAGGTGCGGATGAGGAGGAAGAGCGCAACCCCGCCGAGCACCATGGCCGCGTACGCGGCGACGAACGAAACCCTGAAGCGCGTGGGCTGCGTCAGTTCATCGTCCACAGGGCCAACGTCGACACATCCTTGACGAACACGCGATTGCCCGCGATGACCGGCTGCGTCCATGTCTCTGAGTCCGCAACCTTGTAGCGGCGCAGCTGCTCGACTGCCGCAGAGGCGACCCGGAAGATCACCAGGTCGCCGCCGTCCTGGAGGCTGAACACCAGATCGCCGGCTCGCACGAGGGCCGCGTTCCCCGCCTGGCGCCCCTCCGACGTCCACAGCGTCTTGCCGGTTTTGCCATCGGCGCTGAAGTATTGCCCCATGTTGCGGCCGGCGAGGCCGAAGAACACATCGCCGACCATCACGCCGTTTGTCAGGCGCCCGGGCACTTCGGGGTTCTGCCACACGTCTTCAGTGACCCACTGGGTGTTCTGCTTCTTGGCCGTGAACGCGACGGTGGGACCACCGTTGCCAAAGACGATGATCGTCTGCCCGTAGAGAATTGGCGTGATCGAGTTCGTGAAGTTCGAGCTCACAAAAGGACGCTCCCAGAGGAGCGCGCCGGTTGCGGCGTCCACTCCAACGAGCTTGCCTTGAGTGATTGTGACGATCTGGCGCGTACCGCCGAGGTCCGCCACAATCGGCGATCCGTAGCCGGGTCCGTCACCGTTCCAGCTCCACTTCACCGCGCCGGTATTCACGTCGAACGCGGTCAGCGCGCCCATGTTGTGCCCGCCCACGTGGAATACGACCATGCCGCGATCGACGAGCGGAGAAAAGGCGTGCGTGGTGTACATCGGCACAACGCTCGAGCCCGGTTTCTGCCAGAGCTGCTTGCCGGTAGCCGCGTCGAACGACGTCACGATGCCGGTCATGCCAATCGAGTACAGCTTGCCGTCGGCGAAGACCGGTGTCGACTTCGGTCCGGCCGCGTGTCGAGCCGCCGCCGAGTTCATGGTGAACGACGCCGGATAGCCGGTCTGCCAGACGACCTTTCCGTTTTCCGGGTCGAGCGCGCTCATCACCTCGTTCTCGCCCTGCCGCGAGAACAGGTAGAGCCTGTTGGCCACGAGGAGCGGTGTGGCGTAGCCGAGACCGGCGTCGACCTTCCACTTCCGCGTCAGCTGCTCGGGCCATGACGCGGGCGCGCTAAAAGCGGCGACCGCTCCGTCCCGGTTCGGTCCGCGCCACTGCGGCCAGTCGGCCCTTTGCTGGGCGAAAACGCCAGCCACGAGCGCCGTGAATATGACCGTACCAGTCAATGCGGTATGTTTGAGCGTCATCGGATTTGGCCTCGCGCGGGATCGTAGCACTTTCGGCGGCCGTCGAATCAAGAAGAAAAAAGGGCAGCCCCGTGTCGGATTCACCCGCGACTTGGAACCTTCATGCCGCGACGCTGAAGCTCTTTGACGACCGTCCGCGGGACTGCTCGGCAGCCACACACCTTGGCGTGCAAGAGATGCCATTTGACGCCCCGATCGAGAGAAGCCCGGTCAGGCATCCGATGGCTCATATGCCAGGCGGCCTTGATTCTCATTTCGCGCCCTCCCGTTTCCCTAGGGCTTCCATCCATCGGGGAGCTTCAGCTCGTTCGCCTTCTGCGGCGCGGCGTCCGACGGCAGTCCCGCGTTCCACGCCGGTATCGGCGGCTTGCCAGGCGG
>QHWL01000415.1:0-562 GCA_003222555.1 Acidobacteriota bacterium
CGGATATCATCAGTCTCTGACGGTCGTGGCCGTCGCCAGCGCAAGTGGGACTGGAGCATCTGCGATCGCAAACGGCGCGACTGGTGCGCCAAGCGTCGCGTTGACCACGACCAAGGCGGGCTCGCTCGTGTACGGCGTCGGCAACGACTGGGATCGCGCGGTCGCTCGCACTTTAGGTGCGGGCCAGACCATGGTGCACGAGTGGGTCGATACTTCGATCGGTGATACCTTCTGGGTTCAAGCCTGGACGGGAATCGTTGCAAGCGCTGGCGTCAGCATCAGGCTGAATGACACGGCGCCGACCAACGATCGCTGGAACTTCGCGAGCGTGGAAATAGTCCCATAGGAAAACGCATTACCGCTGGCGCTTGCGGGCGATGACCGTGAGAATCTCGGCGAGGGGACGCGTGTTCACGACGTGCCGGGGCTCGACCCACCCTCGCCGCGCCGTCAAGACGCCCAGCTGCATCTGCGGACCGAGCAGGTCCGCCCGATGCGAGTCGCTGTCGATCGCGACGGTGACGCCCGCCGCAATCGCGCGCCGCGCCAGCGCGCCGTCCAT
>QHWL01000415.1:660-2171 GCA_003222555.1 Acidobacteriota bacterium
AGAGTTCCGGTTTCGACGGCGGCCTCGAACAGCCGATCGTAATCGAGATCGTATCCCGGCTTATGGGGAACCATGCGGTTGGTCGGATGCGTAATGAGCGTGACCAGCGGATGCCGCATGGCGCTGAAGTAGCGGCGGAGCAACTGATCGCCCGAATGGCCTACGCGCTCGTGGAGCGAGGCGAGCACGATGTCGAACCGCTCGAGGACCGGGTCCGGAAAATCGAGCCGGCCGTCGGAAAGGATGTCGACCTCGCAACCGTGGAGAATCGCGATGTCTGGATGCTGCTCTCGCACGGCGGCAATCTCGTCGCCCTGCCGTTTGACGGCGTCGATCGACAAATTCCTGCCGGACGCCGAATGGGGCGAATGATCGGTAATCGCAAGATACTCGTAGCCGAGCGAGTGGCAGGCGGCCACCATCCCCTCGATCGCATCGCGGCCGTCGCTCCACATCGTGTGCATGTGCAGATCGCCGCGAATGTCGGCGCGTGAAACGAGCACGGGCAGCGTTGCTGCCCTGGCGGCCTCGACTTCCTGGTCGCCGTTGCGAATTTCGGGCGGAATGAAGGGAAGGCCGAGCGCGTCGTAGATTTCTTCTTCGGTGGTCGCCGGGCGGTCCAACTGTATGCCGCGTTCGAGAGCAATCGCGCCGAGCGCCGCAAGATGCGCGGCCGATCCGGTCAGTTGAAGAAGAACGGTACCGGCATTGCCGGCCTCAGGAAAGCGAATGGCAACCGGGACGCGGTCGATCAGCAGATGGAGCCGGCGCGCGCTCCGGTGCAGCGAACGGACGGCATCGGGCAGGTGAGTCAGATCTTCGATCGCCACCGCGGGATCGTCGGCCGCCGCCACGAGCTCGATGTCGCCTACCGTGTCCTGTCCCCGGCGCAAGGAGCCAGCGGGCCTCGCCCACTTCACGCCTGGCAGCGACTGCAAGCGGTTGAGCACCGGCTCGGCAATCGCCGTCGCGCGCCCGAGCGGGATTCTTGGAACCGCGGCGCGCAGAGTCGGCAGCGCCAACGCGATCGCCGCTTCGACGGCTTCGTCGAGCCCCGGAATCCGGCGAAGAGCTTGCTGCTGCACGGCGGCGGCGAGGTCGGCCGCCGACGTCGCCCCGAACGCGTGGTGAATCGCCGCGATTTGCTCGATCGTCACGGCGCCCGATTCGAACAGCCAGCGCAGGTCGGCGGGGAGGTCGGCGATGGCGGACTCCATCCACACCCAGGCGCCCGTGTCGTACATGTGCTGAAGGCGTTGACGAAGCTCGGTACTGAGCTCGGCGGGCGGGGGCACCTCCAAGAGCGGACCCAAATCCGCGTCGGACTCAATCCCAAGCGCGCGTACAACGGCCGCGCCGCGGGTATACAGGGCCACTTCGGCGGCGTCGCCGCGGACCGTTGCCAGCAAGGCGAGCTGCTCGAGCGTTCGATGGAGCGGAACGGCGACCGGATCGGCAGGAATCGACGGGCTAGCCTTTCAGAGAGCCGGGCTCGGGAGGCGCCTGCTGTG
>QHWL01000415.1:2219-5872 GCA_003222555.1 Acidobacteriota bacterium
CACTCGCCGATGCCGCCTGTGAGCGTCACTGCCCGATATCCTTGGCGGATGAGCTCCACCGCCACTCCCGAGCTCGCGAGCTCGTTCGGGTCGGAATCGTAAACGACGATTTCACGATCGCGCGGAAGCGGCGCCGCCACGCCGCCGGGGCTGAAGCGGATAGCGCCGGGCAGCCGGACCGTGCTGTGCTCGTACGGGTATTTCAGACGCGCGTCGACCAAAACGGGAGACGCGCCGCTGTCGAGGCGCTGTTTGAGAGCTTCCTTGGTAATTCGCGGAACGGGCACGGTCGATATTGTCCACGGCGGGTGCGGCGGGTGTCAACTTTCGCGTGCCGTCTGTCGGTGCCCCAAGACTCCGCGGGTTCACATACGGATCCACCGTGTCCCACGGGGAGGGTTCAAACCCCAGACGGCTTTGCGTCTGGTTCCGCCCTGATTCATTAGATTCATACGCCTCGCAAGTGCACGTCGGGGTCCTTGAATGCCCCTAGCGGGTGGCGGCGCCGGCGCGGTCGAAAGGCAGAATGTGGCTCGCGGCCGAGGCAGACTCAGACGTGACGGATGCGACAGTCGGCGGCGGCGTCTGTGGTTTCGCGTCGAGCGCCCATCCCGGCGACCGGTGTCCGCAGTGGATGCACTTCAGAAAGATGGCGCCGGGCTGACATGAAACGCCGAATTCATGGCGGCCTGTGAGATAGCAGTGAAGCAAGTTCCACATCGTCTTGTCCCTTTACATCAAGTGCTTTTGGTTGGTCACCCTAGGCAAAAGAAGTGCCACCAGCTCGCGCCCTCGTTGCTTGAATCCTTCGATCGGAGAAACCTTTAAGGCGCTTGGCATTTCGACAGATTTCGAGAAAATTCTCCGTTGAAACGGCGGGAGACGCCATGCATGTCTGTGCGCCAGCATGGGACACAATGGTTGCCGCTCCGCACACATTTGTAAGAAGATCAACGGCTGCGTAACCTCATGGCGAGAGAGCTGCACATCGAGGGACACCGATATTGGATTCTCTCAGAGCCGCGCGGCAACGGCTGGATGGCCCGGGTGCTCGAGCTTTGTGATGACGGGACGAACGATGAAATCGGGATCGAGGCGCGCGCCGAAACCCGTGGCGCCGCGGATGCGGCGGCGGAGCGCAAGCTGCGACGGCTGTTGCACCTGCCCGTGAACTGACACGCGGCACGCGCGGACTGTGCGGCGGGCCTTACCAGGCCCGCCTGGCGGATCCGAAAGTGTCCGCGCGACCTCGCGAAGCGTTAGAATGGCGCCCGGCGGACCGAACGGCCGGAAATAGCCACTTTCTTGCTTGACGAGCCGTTCCCTGGAGGTTGGCGGTGATGTCACACGCATGTCGAACGAGCTTCTCACTGGCGGCTGCGCTCGTGGCGGTCGTCACGACATCGGGCGGCCGGGCGCAGGTCGCTTTCGCCCAGGCTTCGGCGGCCCTCGACGCATCCGCGAAGCAGCGAAGTGGGGCGGAGGCCGGCGTTCTCCCGATCAACGACGCGCCCAACCCGTACCGCACCGTCGAGAACTACTTCAAGCTTCCCGCAGGAAGAACGTGGGGATCGACGTGCGCGGTCGAAATCGACAAAGACGGCACGAGCATCTGGGTCGGCGAGCGTTGCGGCGCCAACTCGTGCCTCGACTCGAACCTCGATCCCATCTTGAAGTTCGACGCCACCGGCAAGCTCGTGAAGAGCTTCGGCGCGGGACTGATCGTTTTTCCGCACGGAATTTACGTGGACAGAGACGGAAACATCTGGGTCAGCGACGGACAGGACAACGCGCCGAGGCCGGCCCGCGGGGGCGCTGCTGCCGGCGGAAGCGCGGGTGGCGCGGCCGCAAATGCGCCGGCTGCAGCAACCAAGGGCCATCAGGTGTTCAAATTCAGCCCCGATGGCAAGCTCTTGATGACGCTCGGAAAGCCAGGCGGCGGACGCGAACCCGACTTCTTCTTCCAGCCCGACGATGTCCTCGTCGCTCCCAACGGCGACATCTTCGTCTCCGAAGGGCACGGCGGCGACAACTCTCGGATCCTGAAGTTCACGAAGGACGGAAAGCTGATCAAGACGTTCGGCAAGAAGGGCACCGGCCCCGGAGAGTTCGATACTCCGCACACTCTCGCGATGGACTCGAAGGGGCGGCTGTTTGTTGGGGATCGCAACAACAACCGGATCCAGATCTTCGACCAGAACGGGACCTTTCTCGAACAGTGGCCCCAATTCAGCCGACCGAGCGGGCTCTTCATCGACAAGCAGGACAACATTTACGTGGCCGACTCCGAGTCGGGCTCGGTGTCCCGCAACCATCCTGGCTGGAAGAGAGGGATGAGAGTCGGAAACGTCAAGGACGGGAAGGTCACCGCGTTCATTCCAGACCCGGATGAAAACGCGACCGGCACCAGCGCGGCGGAAGGCGTGGCGGTGGACGCGAAGGGCAACATCTACGGCGCGGAAGTCGGCCCGCGTGCGGTGAAGAAATACGTGAAGAAGTAGCGACCCGTACGTAATGTCCGGCTTTAGCCGGACCGCTGGAAACTATGGTGGACGGCGCGAGGCTCGAACTCGCGACCTCGGCGTTGCGAACGCCGCGCTCTCCCAACTGAGCTAGCCGCCCATTGAGCAAATCCTGAGTCTATCACGGCCCTAACAATTTACAATTTACAATGACCAATTTACAAAGCGATGCATGGTCGCTCTTTGTAAATTGTAAATTGTAAATTGTTAATTGATGACGTCGAGGTACTTCAACGCCCCGCCAGTGTTGAAGAGCACGACCGAGTCGGTGGCCGCGATGGAGCTGTCGGCCACGAGCTGCTCGATGGCCGCGAGGGCCGCGCCGCCTTCGGGCGCGGCGCTGACCCCTTCGCGCTTGCCGATCTCCAGCATGCCGTCCACCATCGATCGATCGGAGACGGCGATGGCCGTGCCGCCGCTCTCCATCACCGCGCGAAGAATGAGGAAATCGCCGATCGCGCGCGGCACGCGGAGGCCGTCGGCCAGCGTCGCGGCCTCTGCCCACGGCTGTGCTTTCTCGGTTCCTTCCTGATAGGCTCGCACGACAGGCGCACAGCCTTCCGCCTGGACGGACACCATTCGCGGCCGGCGTTGCGGTTTCACCCAGCCAATCTGTTCGATCTCTGCGAACGCCTTCCACATGCCGACCATGCCGGTGCCGCCGCCGGTGGGATAGATGATCCAGTCGGGCCAGCGCCAGTCCATCTGCTCGGCGATCTCGTACGCCATCGTCTTCTTGCCCTCGATGCGGTACGGTTCCTTGAGCGTCGAGACGTCGTACCATCCGAGCGGTCCACCCATGTCCGCGGCGAGACGGCCCGCGTCGGTGATGAGGCCGTCCACGAGCGTGACGTGGGCGCCGTACAGCCGGCACTCGTCGATGAACGGACGCTTCACGTCTTTCGGCAGGAACACTTCGCACGCGAGCCCGGCTGCGGCGGAGTAGGCGGCGGCCGCGTTCCCGGCATTGCCGGCCGACGGCAGCGCGATCGTCGTCGCGCCGAGACGGGCCGCCCGCGTGATCGCGGCCGATTGCCCTCGCGCCTTGAAGGAGTTGGTCGGGTTGAGCGACTCGTCTTTGATGTAGAGGCGCTCGAGACCGAGCCTCGCGCCCAGGGCGCGCGCGTGAAT
>QHWL01000416.1 GCA_003222555.1 Acidobacteriota bacterium
CATCCCGATCGTCGCCGGCCGCGTGGCCGCCCGGGGGCGAACGGACCCCGACCGGCTCCGCACCGGCGAGCTCGTTTATACGGGGGCGCTGCGCACGCCGGTTTGCGCCATCGTGCGTTCGGTACCTCTGTGCGGCCGCCTGTGTCGCGTCGCCGCCGAGCATTTTGCCGTGGCCGCCGACGTCCATCTCTGGCTGGGGCGGATCGAAGAAGGCGACTACACGTGCGAAACGCCCGATGGCCGTGGCAGGAGTCGGCCTGAAGCCGGAGCTCGGTTGGCGCGAATGGTTTGCGCCGATCTTGAAATGCTCGGCGATGGCGAGATCACGGCAATCGCCGAGCACATCGCGCAGGCCCAGGTGCGGCGGATCGCGGGAGGCATCCGACAGGTGATGCGGCGCCTTGGCCCGGCCTGTCCCTGCGTCGCGGTCCTCGCGGGACAAGGGACCTTCCTGGCGACGGCGGCCGCGGAGGAGTGCGGCCTCGTCACCCGCGACATGGCCCACGACGTCGGATCGGCCGCGGCACGGGCCGCGCCCGCAGCCGCGGTGGCATACCTGCTGGCGGAGATGGTCGATGTATGATTCGTCCGCTCCGGAACAACCGCCCGTCGATGTCGTCGCCAACTCTCAAAGGATTCTTCATGAGCCCAACCGCAAACGCTCTTCGCGCCGCACCTGGTGGGGGACGTCGAATCGTGTTGACCGCGCCTCTTACCGAGATCATCGATCACGCGGGGTACTTCATCCAGATGAGCATGGCGTCGCTGCCGATCTGGCTGGAAGGGATCCTCAATAAAAAGTATCCGCGATGGCGGGACGTCGAATACAACGACGATGGGACGGCGCGCTATATGCCGGCGGGTGTCCGCGTTCTCGAAGCCTCCCTTCTGCGGCGATTCCCACCCGCCGACGTCGTCTGCTGTTACCCGGCGGATCTCGATAAGTTCATCGGGCCGGACACGCGGGTCGTCGGCGTGTCGACGCACAATCCGCTGGGCGTCACGTTCGCCGCGGGCGTCTACACGTCGATCTTCGGCTCCTCGAAACATCCCATCAACTCGCACTACGCGCGCGAGATGTTCGCCTCGATCAAAGCCAGTCCTTTCCGCGAGCGATTCCGGGTCATCGTCGGGGGTTCGGGCGGATGGCAGATCAGTCAAACCAACTCGTACGAGGAGCTCGGCGTCGACTGCGTCGTCGAAGGACGCAGCGAGTCCGAAGAAACGCTCGATTTGTTCGAGAAGGCTCTGCGCGGTGAGGTTCTGCCCCGCCAGATCGATGTGGCGCACCCGAAGAGCCGGGACGCTATCCTCTTTCCCGACAAGCGCACCACGTTTGGGGTCGTCGAGATGACGACCGGCTGCGGTCGGCGGTGTCAGTTTTGCGTGCCCGACCTCAATCCCCAGATCGATCTTCCAAAGGACAAGATCATGGGGGCTGTCCGGGCAAACGTGCGCGACGGCAACAAGCAGATCTCGCTCGCGACCGAGGACATGTTCATCTGGGGCCAGGTGCACACCGACACACCGTTCTACTTTCCGAACCGCGAGGCACTCATCGATCTGTACGCAGACATCGTGAACACGTCCGGAGTCGAACAGCATGTTCTCAGTCACGCCACCATCGCGCCTTCGGTCGTCGATCCGGTGCTCATCAAGGAGCTCTCCGCAAGGCTGCTCAACAAGAGTCCCATCCATCTGCCGATGTTGAGCACTCACCCGCAGCATAAAGCGCTGGTCCCCCTCATAGGCCTCGAGACCGGGTCGGTGCGGATAGCAAAGCAGATCATGCCGAGCAAGGGAGTGCCATTTCCGATCGAGGAGTGGCCGAGCGTTGTCGTGCGCGGACTGGAAGTGCTGAATGAGAACAATTGGTTTCCAGCGATGACGCTCATTGTCGGCAATCCAGGGGAGACCGATGAGGACTGCAAAGCGACGCTCGACCTGGTGTGCGAAGTCGAACGGCGTGGTTTGTTCGCGTTCTTCATCCCATCGATTTTCACGCCGCTCCACGACACGCGAATGGAGAGCCTGCGCGGTGTCGACGAGACCACCGAGCTGACTCCGTTGCAGTGGCAGCTGATCATGAAATGCTGGAAGATGAACCTGCGCCCCGGCCAGAACAGCTGGTGGGGCCCCGCCGCGTGGCGCGTCGGCGCCCTCCTGCTCTGGGCGTATCGACTGCGTAAGCTAAACGGTCCCGGCTTCACGTGGCCGCTGTTCATGTTCGCCAGCGCCCTGCCCGAGAGCTTGATGGCCAGGCTCGGAAAAATTTACGTAGGCCGTCCTCTCAGTATCAAGACCCGGAAGGAGCTCCTGGCGACGGTCAAGCCGCACCTGCGTCGGTACTTCCGACCGGATACCGGCGACATGCCCGATCATTGAAAGCACGAAGTCACGAAGAAACAAAGCTTTCTTTTCCGAGTCTCTTCGTGGTCGCATTTTTTGAGCCGAGACAGAGCCGCTACGAGCGGTCTTTCGCCGACGACGCAGGCTCGCGCGCCGTCGCTCCGGTGTGCCCGACGAGGACCGCCAGCAGGAACTGCTCCTCTGCCCCGTCCAGCCCGAGGTCGTGGTTCAAGAGGTCGTCGAAGACGCCTCCGAACGGCCTGGCGCTCAGGCCCAACGCGGTCGCTGCGAGAACCAGGTTCTGGGAGATATGACCCGCCTCGGCGATCAGCATCCGGTAGCCCCCTTCTCCGTACTTCCGTTCGTGGCGCGGGAAACAGCCGGCCAGACAGATGAGCGCCGCGGCGCCTGCCACCATCTCCCGCTCCACAGGCAGCGCCGCGCCGACGACGTGACCCGGATCGATACGCGGTCGTATCACCTCGAGCGCGTTCTCGACGGCGCGGAAATGGTAGACCGCGGGTTCCAGCCCCTCCACGCGGAAGACGACCGGATAGATCTCGACCGCATAAAGGGCTCCGCTCGACGGATAGGCTCGAAGCTTCACCTCACGTCCCGCCCACGACATCGTCCCGGTCACCCCGCACGCGGTGTTGAGGAGCGCATCGAAATCGTCCCGCCCCAGGGCGAGGCCGCGGTAGTCCCGGTAGGATCGGCGCGAGCGCGTCAACGCGTGGAAGGTGCGAAGGCGACTGGGAATCGACTGGCTGACGGCGATTCGGGGCGCTTCCGGATAAGCACGGTAGTCCCCATCCGTCGCCAGCCGCAGGACTGCGTCGCCCTCCAAACCACCAGCCGGCAACACCCCCTTCTTCGTGGCCAAGTGGAGGAACCGGCCGACAGGCCGTCCGGAAACGTCGATGGCGCCGGTAGCGGCCAGCACGGCGAGCATCCTTGCAGCCACCGCACGCTCGCTTGATTGAAGCCTGGATAAGATCTCCGCGACCGTGCTTGACCCGTCCATCCCCTGAACGAGCCGCCAGACAATGCCTGGATTCCCCGACACCGCCACTTCACGCCGCGTTCGCCGCATGACGGTGCATCCGGGATGTCGTTCGACGATCGGCTCTGCCAGAGGAAGGCTGAACCGGACCGCACCTTCGTCGTCGATCCAGGTGCGCGCACACGGCAGTAGCAACGGATGTACGCCGTCGGCCGGAAGATCCGTTTCCTCAGTCCACTGGAAGATCCGCCGCTCGCGCGGACCGTCGACAAGCAGGTCCGTTTCGAAGACGTAGTCGGTCATCAGGTCTTCGTGGAGCGTAACCTCGAAGGCCAGAGCTTCGTTCCGCTGGCGCTGTTCCTGAAAGACCCTGCCGAGCCGTTGTGACGCTTGCGCTTGACCGCGAAGGTCTTTCAATTCTTCAGCGATCTTCAATGCCGCTTCATGTGCCTCCGTGGCCCCGGCCTCCTGACCGATGACGCGAAGGGTGTTCCCGAGATCAGAATGCAACGCGCCGGCAAAGCCTTTCACTCCATCGCTCGGCGCGAGCGTCGCGGCGATGCTGATTGCTTCCCGAAGACACGCAACGGCCAGATCGGGCCGCTTGCCCATGTAGAAGCAGCGGCCCAGTTGTCCGAGAATCACGGCCCTTCCGTAGCCCGGCGACTCACCGACCCGGGCGAGGGTGGCGAAAATCACCGGGGCGTGCCGCTGCACCTCCCGATAGTCGCGTGCCTGAATCTCGAGCGCGACCCTAACTTCGCCGTCCGCGGTGGTTCGAGCTTCTTTGTCGACGATGTCCGCGAGGATGCCGTAGGGCTTCCAGATTTCCGCCGCCGTTGGGTCGAGACCATCGAGACTCAGCACGACGGCCAGCGCTTCCTCGGCCAGATGTCGGGCGTGGACGAGGCGGTCCGATTGGTGCTGCAGCAAGTCAGCGAGGCGGCTCAGTCGTCGTCGTAGTTGCGAAGGATTTCCCAGCTGACGATCGACCTCGAGCGCCTTTCGATACCATCCTTCCGCCGTCTCCGGCTTGCCAGTCTCCTGAGCGAGGACACCGAGCTGGTCCCAGGTTTGAGCGGCTGCGGCCAGGTGGCCGCGCTCCTCGCTGATGCATGCCGCCTCCCGGTAGTGCCGTTCGGCTTCATCCCACTGTCGCTGTTCGTGGTAGACCCTGCCGAGCTGATGCCAGGCGGCCGCCTCCATGTCGGGCTCGTGGAGCTGTTGAAACACCCGCCGCGCCGCCTGATGGCGCTTCAGCGCCTCCTCGAGCTTTCCTTCGGCCAGGGCGAGCGCGCCGAGCTTGCCCAGGTCTACACCTTGACCCCGGAGGTCGTTCAATTCCTCGCCAATCTTCAGAGCCGCTTCGTACGCCTTCCTCGCATCGCCGTACTGGCCGCCGGCGCGAAGCGCATCTCCGAGCTCCGAACGCAGCGTGCCCCTTAGTCCCTTCACTCCGTCGCTCGGCGCAAGCCTGCCAATGACAACCATCGCTTCCCGCAGACGCGCCACCGCGAGGTCGGGCCGACCGCCCATGTGAAGGCATCGACCCAGCCGTCCGAGAATCACGGCCCTGCCGTAGCTCGGCGCATCGCCGAGCCGGACGAGAATGGCCGCGAAAACCTCCGTCGCCTGGCCCACCTGCCCTTGATCCAGTAACTGCTGGCCACGCTTGCCTTCTGCGACATACCACGC
>QHWL01000417.1 GCA_003222555.1 Acidobacteriota bacterium
CTGGCGATGCAACGGGCCGACGCAGAACGGAAGGATACCGAGAAAGGGCAGAGGATGGTGACGCACTCGAAGGCGTCGAAACGGGCTCCGACGGATGCGCGGCTCTCCCGCGACGGCATCAAGATGCCACGCGTGCGATCTGAAATCGGACCTGCGACGCGGCTGACGTTTTATGGTGTCGTCGTCATAGCCGGCGCCGGCGTGCTGCTCGCATCGATCCGCGAGTTGATGTCGCAACCGGTGGGATCGTTTTGGTTCGTGCTCGTCGCCTTGACGCTCGTCACTGGCTGGTCGACGTTGCGGATGCGCGCCGTGCCGGTCAGCTTTTCGATCTCCGACACATTCACAATTGCCGCGGCGCTGCTGTTCGGTCCCGCCGCCGGTACGGTGATCGTCGTAGTCGACGCGCTCGTAATGTCGTTGCGCGTGGCGCGAGCTAACCAACGCGGCATGTGGATCGCACGCGTCGTGTTCAATGTGACCGCGACCGCGCTGGCCATGTGGGTGGCCGCCCACGCCTTCTTCGCGGTCGCCGGAACGGGACCCCTTGCCACTCAACCTGGAAGGGTCCGAAACGTGGTTGGGCCCCTCGCCGTGTTCGCGGCGGTGTACTTCCTGCTCAATACCGGGTTCGTAGCAGTTGCGGTCGCGCACGAACGGCGGACGCCGATTGCAGCGGTGTGGCGCGAGCATTTTTCTGCCCTGTGGCTCAGCTATTTCAGTGGCGCGTCAATCGCCGCGCTTCTCGTCACATATACGAGGGATGTGAATATCAGCACCCTGACCATCATCCTGCCTCTGTTGTTCGTCTCCTACTTGACCTTTCGAGCTGCCATCGGTCGAGTTGAAGACAGCAACAATCATCTCAGTGAAGTCAATCGCTTGTACTTGTCGACGATTGAAACACTGGCAATGGCAATTGATGCGAAGGACCAGATCACGCACGGGCATATTCGGCGGGTGCAGGCACACACCGTTGGATTAGCCAAGAAAATCGGTGTCGTCGACAAACACCTGCTGAATGCCATCGAGGCCGCGGCGCTTCTGCACGACATGGGCAAGTTGGCTGTTCCAGAATACATTCTGAACAAACCAGGGAAGCTGACGGCGCCGGAGTTCGAAAAGATGAAACTCCACGCCAGCGGCGGAGCTGAAATTCTTTCTGCGATCGATTTCCCTTACCCAGTTGTCCCGATTGTCAGGCACCATCATGAGAACTGGGATGGAACCGGCTACCCCACGGGCCTCAAAGGAACCGATATTCCAATCGGCGCCAGAATCCTCGCGGTGGTGGACTGCTTCGACGCGCTCACCTCGGATCGCCCTTATCGGCCCCGCATGTCTGATGCCGACGCTTTGAAGATACTGCTCGACCGCCGCGGTTCGATGTACGACCCGCTCATCATCGATACATTCGTCCGTGTCTACGAAGAGATAGCACCCGAGCAGACGATCGCGACGCCCGCCACGCGGAGCGCCCTGAACGAGATCACGAGTTCGACGATAACTCGTGGTGCGCCAAGCACCCGTCCCAAGCGGGATGAGATCGTCTCGAGTGCGGCTGAATTGCTGACTCTGTTCGATCTGTCTCGGTGCCTGGACGGACAGGTGAGCATCAGCGATGCGGGCGATGTGATCGCGACGCACCTTCGAAGAAGCGTTCCTTTCTCACTGTTGGTGGTGTACTTGTACGATGTCAACTGTGACGACATCGTGGCTAGACACGCCTCGGGTGACGCTGCATCTCTCGTCCGAGATCTACGCATCCCGCTCGGCGCCCGTCTGAGTGGATGGGTCGCCGCTAATTGTCAAACCGTCATCAATTCTGACCCGGCTTTAGATCTTGGGGACATTGCGAACGCGAGCTCGCCGCGCCTGCGCAGCTGCCTGAGCATTCCGTTGACATGGAACGAGGAGCTAATCGGCGTGCTGTCGTTGTACTCCACGGCCACCGAATTCACCGACGATCACCGCCGGATCGTCGAAGCCGTCGGGCACCACACGGCGCACACGTTCCGACGCGCGGAGGAGTTCGAAACCACAGCCGCGAATCGTTCGCGGCACGTTATCAGTCGACGTACGTTCGACCGACGTGCGCGACGCGTTGAATAGGCATAGAGACCAGGCAAGCAGATCGAAGGCCATCGATCTTCGGGTCGGTCTGCCCGCTAGCGTGCCTCCAGTTCTGCCGATCTCGCTCGCCTTCGGCAGGGTTTTGAATCTGCTCAGCAACCTCGTCACGTTCACCGATCAGGTATCGATGCTCAATCGCTGCCGTTCATTTTCGGCACGGCGCACGGCGACCGCGACCAGCGGTGGTCACGGCCTCGGCGCGCGATTTACAGTGCGGCTGCCGACATCGATCGCGACGTCTGAAACCGGTCGACTCGACGCTGCGACCTAGTCCAGCAACGACGCGGTGATGCCGCACGCCATCCGCTCGCCGCGACGTATTTAGTCGGGGCTGTCGCCATCACGTCGTGATTGGCTCACAGCGGCGGATCCTCGACCACGCGGCCGCGTCGGACCATGCACAGTTCCGCGCACCGTAGCGCGGCCCGATGCTCCACAACGCAGCCGCGGGCCCACCTGAACGCTCCCGGAGACAGGTTAGGAACATACGGATCCATCGGCGCCATAAGTTCGTGCGGCAACCGCGTAGGTTTGTCGACAGGAGACCGCCACACACTTTTGTAATTCTGCGTGACGCTGATTGCAGATTCGTCAGTCGCGCTGGCTTGGCCATCGTGCCGGTTCACGTCTTCACGATTTAACGCTGACCAATTCGTCACATTGCTACTCACTTCCGCATCCGCGATCACAATCACGATCGATGTGGCATTCGCCTTGCTGCCTTGCTGTTGATGCCGCGCGTCGGCATCGACACATTCGACAATCTGTAGGAATGGGATCAACGGGCTTCCGGCCGGAGGTCTCGAATCGAGGAGTGTATGGACATGATGATCGAACTGGTAATGTGGCTGTGGGAACACTGTACCGTGATTTGGGGTAGCTGATAGCTGCGCCACGACGGCCTTTCAACCGCGCAAAAAAATGAGATACCGCAGCTGCTAACCTCGCTCGCGAACGGGGTGCCGCTGACGTTCGGCGACGCACGGCAGCGGCGTCGGGAAGTTGTCCTTTAGATGAAGCGGGTACCGCAGCGTCGACCGGCAGGCCTTGCGAGCCGCCGGACACCTCCCCGCCGCGTTGCACTGAGTCGAGTCTTTTCCACAACGAATAGGAATCGCTTCAGCGTGGCATGCCTTTCTGCGCCGAACTGGCTCGCAACAGTTTCGGGCGTACCAGACCCGTCGAACGCTTCACGTTCCGCAGCATCGACCGTCAGCCCGTGCTGCAGCGCATCTTCAATGGCATCGACGAAATGGACACGCGCCTCCTTGACGACGCCGTACATCCGCGAGACCCCGCTTCGTCAACCGGTGGAGTGCCGGGTAGAGCGTGCCTCAGGCAGATCGACCGTGGCGCTAGCGGGCGCGCAGGGCTTTTGGCGATTGCGTAACCGTGAGCCGGACGGGTCTGCACGGCCGCGAGGAGCATTCCTCGTCATCACATAACATCGTGACGCGACGTATCAACGCCGCGCAGCGAGTGTCACGCGGTCGCAAAGACCCGAATACGCGCTCCAT
>QHWL01000388.1 GCA_003222555.1 Acidobacteriota bacterium
CTTGACGCTTGCGCGGTGGCGCGAGACCCGGCATGCGGATCGCCGCCGCCTGGCTGCCGCCGATCGCGGCGGCGAAATCGCGCGCGTCGACGTGGGTGCCGTCACGTTGTACCAAAGTCGGCTATCCTCCTCGGGACCGGCCTATACCGTGCTGGCCCGAGCGGCGCTTGCAGGCGGTCCGAAAAAGTGCGCCGTTTGAACGCAGAGCTCACGGAAAAATGCAACCGCGAAGACACGAAAACACGAAAAGAAACCTACACTGGCTTTCTTCGTGTCTTCGTGCTTTCGTGGTTGCCTTCAACAACATCAAGAACTTCTCTGCGGTCTCCGCGGCCTCTGCGTTGAATGTAGGCCACGGTACGTAGTGTCCGGCTTTAGCCGGACCATATATATGCCGCTCGTCATCTTCCTCGGCTACCTCATTGGCTCGGTGCCGTTTGCGCTGTTTCTTGCGCGCCAGTTCGGTGGCGCCGACCTGCGCCACATCGGTAGCGGCAACCTCGGCGCCGCTAACGTTCTTCGCACGTCGGGGGTGAAGGCCGGAATCCTGGTCGCCGCGCTCGACATCGCCAAAGGCGCGGCAAGCGTGCTTCTTGCGATCCGGTTGAGTCCGGACGCCGCTGCGCCTGCCGCTGCCGGCCTCGCGGCCATCATCGGGCACGTGTATCCGGCGTGGCTAAGATTCCGCGGCGGCAAGGGCGTCGCGACTGCTTGTGGCGTCTTCCTGGTGCTCGCGCCGCGTGCGGTCCTCCCGACGGTGGGGGTGTTCGTCTTGACGGTCTGGGCGACCAGGTACGTGTCTTTCGGATCGGTGCTCGCCTCGCTCGTGCTGCCGGCCACCGCGTACGCGACCGGGAGTCCACGCCCGGCGGTAATCGTGGCGTGTGCGGCCGCGGCGCTCATCCTTTTCAGACATCATTCCAATTTCATGCGGTGGCTTGCGGGGACGGAGCGGCGGCTGGGCGGGCGAGAAGCGTCCGCGGCTCTGGCGCGCGCGACTGTGCGAGTGAGGGGAGCGGCGACCCTGAGCCAGGCGCCGGTGGCGGGGTCGCGGAGTGGGGAAGATGTCCGGCCCCGCGAGCATGGGGAAGAATGATGTCAACCGTTGCCGTACTCGGAGCAGGCAGCTGGGGAACGGCCCTCGCCGTGCATCTGGGACGCGTCGGACACCACGTGCGGCTGTGGGCGCGCGACCGCGTCCTCGTCGAGGATATGTTGGCGCGCCGCGCCAACACCGTTTACCTGCCGGAAGTCAGACTCCCCGATACGGTGTCGGTAACGCCTGCGATCGACGAAGCGCTCGGCGCCAGTGATCTGGTGGTGTCCGCCATCCCTTCGCACGGATGCCGGACGGTGATGCGCCAGGCGGCGTCGCACATCCGGCCGCGCGCCACGATTGTGAGCGCAACCAAGGGGCTCGAGGTCGAAACGCTGCTGCGGATGTCGCAGGTCATTGCCGAGGAGCTCGGGCCCCACCGTCCGGTCGTCGTGCTGTCAGGCCCCAGCTTCGCCATCGAGGTTGTCCGGCAACTGCCGACAGCCGTCCTTGCCGCTTCGACCGATCCCCGAGCGACCGAGGCGGTGCAGGCCGAGTTTCGCGCGGCGTATTTCCGCCTGTACGGCAGCGATGATGTCGTTGGCGTGGAGGTCGGCGGCGCGATGAAAAACATCATCGCGATCGCTGCAGGCGTTGTCGAAGGCCTTGGCCTCGGCCACAACGCGCTCGCGGCGCTCATCACACGCGGACTCGCCGAGGTGACGCGGCTGGCCTGCGCGGCAGGTGGCCGGCGCGACACGCTGGCCGGACTGAGTGGCCTCGGCGATCTCGTGCTGACGTGCACCGGCACGCTGAGCCGTAATCGTCACGTCGGCGTCGAGCTGGCGCACGGCCGCCGGCTCGCCGACATTCTCGCCGAGATGAAAATGATTGCCGAGGGCGTGCGGACGACCGGCGCCGCTCTCGCGCTCGGCGCCCGCTACGGCATCGAGCTGCCCATCGCCACCCAGATGGGCGAAGTGCTTGACGGCCGTTCGGATGTGCGCGCTGCCGTGGAGGCGTTGATGCTCCGCCGCCAGCGGGCCGAGGCCGAGGCGGGATGACACGGCGCGGCCATCGACAGCCACAGTACTGCTCTACCACGGAGGCCACGGGGACGAACGGAGGGCACGGAGAAATCTCTTGGACAACGTTTATTTTTGCCCGGTGACCTCCGTCATCGCCTTTCTTCACCGTGCCCTCCGTGGTAGCGCCTTGCGGGGTGGCCCTCGGAGTAATCTTGTTTGATGGGAGTTCTCGGCCGCATCCGTGAGAGTCTTTCGCGGACCAAACAGCAAATCGTCGAGCGCTTCGACGAGATCGTCCGGCTTGCCGACGCGCCGGAGCGGCGTTCGCATCCAATCGACGTCGACACGATCGACGCTCTCGAAGAGCTGTTGATCTCAGCCGACATCGGCGTCGCCGCCACCGATCGCATCCTCGAGGCCGTCAAGACCCGCTCGGGACGCGGCGCAAGCCTCCGCGATCTCGTGAAGCAGGAGATCCGCGACGTCTTCGCCGCGGTCGATCGTCCAGTGACTGTCGCCAATCATCCCAGGGTGACGCTCGTGGTCGGCGTCAACGGCACCGGCAAGACGACGACGATCGGAAAGCTTGCGAACCTGTTGAAAGCCGGCGGCCAGAAGCCGCTCATTTGTGCCGCCGATACGTTTCGGGCCGCCGCTGTGGAGCAGCTCGAGATCTGGGCGAATCGCGCCGGCGTCGACATCGTGAGGGCGCGCGAAGGCGCAGATCCGGCCGCGGTCGTGTTCGACGCGATCTCGGCAGGCAAGGCGAAGGGCCGCGATCCGATTCTGGTGGACACGGCGGGGCGGCTGCACACACGCGTCAATCTGATGAACGAGCTGGACAAGATCCGCCGCGTCGCGTCGCGCGAGGTCGACGGCGCACCGCAGGAAGTGCTCCTGGTGCTCGACGCCACGGTGGGACAGAACGGTGTCGCGCAGGCGCGCGAGTTCATGAACGCCGCGGGCGTGAATGGCATCGTGCTGACGAAACTCGACGGAACGGCGAAGGGCGGCGTCGCGGTCGCCATCGCTCACGATCTCAACCTTCCGATTCGATTCGTGGGCGTCGGCGAGGGCATCGACGACCTCGTCCCGTTTTCGGCGGACGAGTACGTGGACGGGCTGTTCGAGGAAAAATGGTAGAAAATTACCGTTTCCTTTAAGCCCAGCGCCGGTGAAAGGTAAGCGCCTGCGGCTATGCCGAGCCGAGGACATGTGGATCCGAGGCGAGGCATCAGCGTCAGTTCGCGCTGGGGGTGGGGCCCCAGCGCCAGTGAAAAAACGTTGGCCAGAGACAAGCACTACATGGACCGCGCGCTGCTTCTGGCGGCGCGCGGTCTCGGACGCACGAGCCCCAACCCTCTGGTGGGTGCGGTCGTCGTATCGCCGGATGAGATTGTCGTAGGGCAGGGTTTTCATCGCCGGGCGGGCGAAGCGCACGCCGAAGTCTACGCGCTGGACATGGCCGGCGCGCGGGCGCGCGGATCGACGCTGTACTGCACCCTCGAACCGTGCTGTCATGTCGGGCGGACCGGACCGTGCGTCCCGCGCATCGTCGACGCGGGTGTCGCGCGG
>QHWL01000389.1 GCA_003222555.1 Acidobacteriota bacterium
GCGCCGGCGCTTCCTAAGCGCGATCGACAGGTTGCGTCGAGCGTCGGCGGATTGGGGCTGCAACGTCAGCGTCCGCTCAAACTCCTCGATCGCTTCGTCCAGCTTGCCCAGCGATGCGAGCGCGATGCCCAGGTTGTTGTGCGCCTCGACCGAATCGGGCATCAGCCGGACGGCCGCGCGAAACTCGTCGACGGCGCCCTCGAGCTGGCGGGCCGCGATAAGGGTGACGGCGAGATCGTAGTGCGCCTGCCCGTTACTCGCGTCGAGCTGCACCGACCGTCGCAGATGCTCGATCGCGTCCTCACGCGCGCCGTTCGATGCGAGCGCAGCGCCCAGGTTCCAGTGCGTGCTGGCCGAATCAGGCTCTTGTCGCAGCGCCTCGCGAAACTCCGAGATCGCCTCGGCGAATTTACCCCTGGCAGCCAGCGCAATTCCCAGCAGGTTGTGCAGATCCGCTGTTTCGGGGACGATGGTGCCAAGGTAGGCGCTGCCTTCGATCGTCCGTGTCCCTCCTTCGGCGAGACTGCGGAGCCTGGCCCCTTCACGCGGGGAGGCCATGTACGCGCGGCCAAGCAGAGCCAGATAGGTGTCGAGCCCCTCCACGAGAGGAACTGGCGTGTCGTCGGCGAAGCACGACGGGCACCACGCCGCGACCTGGCTCAGGTCGACGACGGACGCCGGCACCGCCTCGCCAAAGTTCAGCAGTGATAGCACGCCATATTCCTGTATTGGACGGTCGTCGCTCACCGGGGCCGTGTCCCGTGTGGCCTCCGCAAGCTTCTGTGCCGAGCCGACAAACGTACCGACGATCTCACGCAGGCTGCCGAGGTCCACTCGTTGCAAGTCCGCTTGCACCGCCGGAGCTCTCGAAAGGACTTTGGCGACCCGGGCGGGGTCGATCTCGATGCGGGAGTCGTTGACGCCGAGGAGCAGCAGGTCGGCTTGAGCGCCTGAAAGCAGCACGGCCTGCGGAAAGACCTCGACGAACGCGCGAACCATCGCCAACGTCGTCGCTCCCGGCACCTGGTAGGCCGGAAGCCACTGACTGAGGTAGCCTTTCCGTTTCAGGCGCGTCCGGGCCAGCGTGTAAAACTCCTTTGAATAAAGCGCTGAAACCCCGGCGTACCCAATCGGCGGCGGTTCGAGCGCGATCAGGTCGTACGAGGCCAGGGGCTGCATTTGAAGGTGGTGCCGCCCATCATTGACGTACACGACCACTCTCGGATCGTTCAGCACATCCCCATTGACGTCCTTGAAATAGCTGGAATGGGCCAGGATGTCTTTGGAAAGATCCGCCACCTCGACTTGCCGGATCGAAGGATGGAGCGTCGCCGCGTGTGAAGTATTGCCCACCCCGAAGCCGATCACGAGAACGGTTTCCGGGTTGTCAATCGAGAGGAGGGGAATGTGCGCGAGCGCGCGCATGTAACGCTGCGAGAGTCGCCTCGTCGAGGACATGGGATGCCCGTTCGTGAACAGCGTTCGTCCCTTCCCGGGCACGTCCGTCACGGCAATGGCCTCGGTCAGGCCTTCGCTGCGGGCGAGCAGCCGCCCATCCCCTGAACCCGCCAACGCGCGGCTGATGACGTAGTCTGAGGGGAGCAGCAACCACAGTCCGATGGCGCCGCCGGCCAAAAGGATTGAGGCGGCGAGTGTGATCGCAAAGGTCCGCCCTAGACCTCTTGCCACGCCTGATAAGGTCCGCCCTGCGCCTGTCGCTAGATAGAGCGGCACCACTGCCAGCGTGGCGGCGCCGGCGAGGATGGTGGCGCTGCCCTGGATCCCGAGCCTTGGCAGGAGCAGGAAGCCGGCGGCGAGCGACCCGCAGACGGCGCCGACCGTGTTGGACAGATAAAGAACGCCTGCGCGACGGCCGACGGAGCGTTCCGCGCGCTGGATGATGCCGTTGGCGAGCGGAAAGGCGAAGCCCATGAGGAGCGCGGGCAGACCGACCTCCAACAGCATCGGTCTGAGGTTGAACCACAGCTCCGTGAAACTTCGTGTCAATCCGGATTGTCCGCTCAGCGTCGCCCCGACAACCCCGCCAGCCGCTGCCTGATAAGCGGAATCGGCGGTCACGACGGCGTCGATGTTTCTGGCATCGGCGGCGGCCAATCCGAGAAGAGTCGCAGCGACAAAAAGTCCCTGCACGACCATCAACCACTGGGCCGGCCGCCGAGACAAGAAACCTCCAGCGAGCGAGCCCGCGCCGATGCCGATCAGGATGACGGTCAGCAGCAGGGAGAACACGGCACGGAACCCACCGAGCAGGATCGTAAAATGGCGGAACCACAGAATCTCCATGCCCATCGCCGCGAAGCCAGACAGCGCGAGCGCCACGCTGGCGAACCTCACCGCGGCCGATGCTGATGGAGACGGAGTCAGGGGTCGGGAGTCGTTTTCGGTTGAATCCAGCGAAAACGACTCCCGACCCCGTGTGAGTTTCGCGCGCGACGCCAGGTACAGCGCGCCGACTGCCGCCGAGATGTTGAAAAACACGGCAACCATTTGCGCGCCACGGAGACCGGAGGCCGGCACCAGCGCAAAGTCCGTCAGCAAGCAGCCCAACGCCGCCCCGACGGTGTTGAGGCCGTACAGCACGGCGATCCGCCAGCCGCCAATGTCGAAATCCTTTCGAACGAGATGGCGAATGAGGAGAGTCAGCGTCCCGCCCATCAGCAGCGTGACAGGCGTAAGCAGGACGATGGCGATAGCTCCGCGAGCCAGGTAGGAGGCCGTCGAGAGGACGTACCAGCCGTTCGCGTCGCGTGAGTAGGACGAAACCAGCGCCGAGACTTCGCTCAGGTGAGGCAGGAGGGCGGCAATGCCCAGCCCCAGCACGCCGATGGCCAGCTCAAAATACCCGTACGCACGGAGCAGCGATTCCGGTTGCGTCGCATATCGACGATCCGCCCACGCCCCGGCGATCCAGCTGCCCAAGCCCAGTCCCAGCATGAACACCGCGACAACCAGGGACGTCGAGTAGAGGGTGTTCCCGAAGGCATTTCCAAACAGCCGAACCCAGACGACCTGGTAGATCAGTCCACTGAGACCTGAAAAGAAGAAGAGGAGATAGAGCAGGCCGGTCATCTCGCTCTAGGCCTTCGCGTTTGCAGAACGCGCCACGAAGAACACGAAGGATTTTTGTACAAAATCATTTTCGTGAGCTTCGTGGTTCTTCGTGCCTTCGTGATAGGCGAAGCGACTAAGCCCTCAGTGCGTCGCCGGGTATGCTGCTGCCTTGCCGACCAGAAATGCCGGATTCGCGCCGGGCCGGGGGCGATATTTCTGCACCCGCCCGCTGTCGACTTCGGCGACGTAGAAATTGCCGTCCTGATCCACGCCGAGCCCATGCACACCCCACATGCCGCCGGGGAAATCGCCCCAGGTGCCCCAGGAATAGAGGAAGTTTCCGTTCAGGTCGTACTTCAGCATCTTCGACGTTCCGCGGTCGGCGGCCCACAGATGCCGGTTTCTGTCCATGATGAACAGGTGAACGTCCGACGGGGGCGGGCCAAAGGACCACTGGTCGAGGAACTTGCCGTTCTCATCGAAGACTTGCACACGATGGTTGTTCCGGTCGTTCACAAACACGCGCCGCGTCTGCGGATCGACGGCGATGCCGTGTACGCTGTTGAAGTAGCCCGGGCGCTTCTCGTTCGGAGGAGTGCCCTTCTCGCCCCAGGCCATCAGAAACTTGCCGTTCTTGTCGAATTTCACGACCCGCGTGTTGGCGTATCCGTCAGCGACGAAGAACGTGCCGTCGGGCAGCCAGTCGATGAACGTCGGCCGGTAGAAGTGTTTGTCATCGGATGCATGCACATTGGGCACGCCGATCGTTTGCAGCAGCCGCTTCCCGTCATTCGAGAACTTGAAGATGGCGTGCCGGTAGTCATCGACCACCCAGACATTCTTCTCAGGATCGTACGGGCTGATGTAGATCGCGTGAGGCCGCCGGAACATCTTGTCCCACTGCGTCCAGTCCTCGATCATGTTGCCGTTGGCGTCCACGACAACGATGATATGTTCCCATCGGTAATCGACGCCCGGCTGGCCGACATCCAAATCGTCGCCCACGGTCCCATCCGGTTTTTCGAGAGCGCCCGGAGGGCTGGTCGACGTCGCATCCCGCCAGGGGAGCCGCCCGATAGGGAATTCAATGTTCGGCCCCAGTTGAGGAAGCTTGATTTGCTTGGGCCTCTCGAGCCTTGGCAGCTCCCCCCTCTGCAGGAGGAAGACGCGGTTCGGGCTCTCGGCGAAGACGTACTCCCCTGCGCCCCACGTCCACTTTTCGTGGCCCGGTCGTTCGTTGAGCGGCTTAGGCCAGTTCGGAACGATTTCGTAACCTCCGAAAATGTCCTGGCCACCCCTCTCGCCCGGCACCGCCGCGAACCTGACTTCCTGTTTCGCCTGTCCCTGAACAGGAGCCGGACGGTTTGCGAACACGAAGATCGTCGCCAGAACGACGGCCGCCATGAAAGTCGCGTGCTTACTCATGAATCTCCTCCGTCATAAACCCGGCTCGTGGTCAGCGGACGAAAACGTAGGCCGCACCGGCGCCTCGGACCGTCTTGTCGGCCTGGTTGCCGTTGACGCCCTTGGCGCCGCTATCTTCGCCGCGTGCTCCCACGACCATAATTCTGCCGTCCCGACTCAACGCAATCGAGCTTCCGAACTCGTCACCGGCAGCGGTGTTCGAAGCCTTGACATAGGCCTGCTGGGTCCAGGTAGTGCCGCTGCGAGTGAAATGATAAACTGCGCCGGCCTCCGGTGCCGAGGTATCTGCCTGGTTGCCGTTGATGCCTTTCGCCGCGCTGTCTTCGTTTTGGGCGCCCACAGCCAGTGTATTGCCGTCGCCGCTGATGTTCAGGCGGACTCCGAACCAGTCCTGTCGGTGCGGGTTCGACGACTTGATGAAGGCCTGCTGGGTCCAAGTCCCGCCGTTTCGAACGAAGACGTACGCAGCACCGGCCGAGGTATCAAGCTTCTGGTCGTTGTCGCAGCCAGGGGGATTGATCCCTGGGGTCAGGCAGTCTTCGTCGGCAGCGCCCGCTGCGATG
>QHWL01000390.1 GCA_003222555.1 Acidobacteriota bacterium
AGCGCTCCGCGATGGTCCTGCGGATGGCCGCGCGCTCCGGCTCGCCGATGTCGCTCGGGTGGCATCCGCCGCTGCCGACGAGCACTGCCTCGTACGCATCGGCGAGATAGCGGCACGCGGCCACGAGAAACGCGCCGCTGCCCATCGCGGGATCGACCACGCGGAGATGAAGGATTCGATCGGGCGGTGCATCGCGGACGAGCGGCCCCAGCGTGCGGCGAACCAAGTATTCGGCGAGCGGCTGCGGGGTGTAAAACGTGCCGGTCGCCTTTCGAACACCCGATCCGGGTTCGAGGGCAATCGACACGCGGCTGGCCGGACGGTTTCGTCCCTGGATCCGTGGCTTGTAATCGAGCAACGTTTCGTAAACGGCGCCCAACTGCTCGACACCAAGGTCGCGGTAGGCGATCGGTTCCCGCCCGGCGCGATCGGGCGAGGGACGTGTCGACAGCGCCAACACGGCGCGTCTGGCCGCGTCGTCGTCGAGATCGCGACGCTCGGCCAGCGGCGTGCGAGCCGGGGCGAACAGCCGCCCGTTGAACGGCGTCACCCGGAGACCGCCCGCACGGCAGCCGCCATGAGCGAGCCGGGCGATGGCCTGCAGGGTGTCCCAAAGCCCGATGGCTCGAGGCCGGGCCAGACCACGTTCGTTCACGCGCGCTGGCTTGCTGGTGACAGCGCTGCCACCCGGTGCGTTCGTGCTTCGAAGCGTCGCAAGACTGCTCGCTGGCCAATCGCCGGTCGCCCGCTCGGCGAGCGTACGCAGCGCCTCGAGGCTGTAACTCTCGCGGTAAACGGGATGCCAGAGCGGCACCAGACCTCGTGCCTCGGCGAACAGCAGAAAGAGCATTCGGTAGACGATCGTCAGCGCCTGCTCGAACGAATCAGCAAGCGGCGCGGGGGCACGACCCACGTTCGCGCCGACGAGCGCGCCAAGGACATCGGCAGAGGCCGACAGCACTCCGTCCTTGAGCGATCGGCAGACACGCGACGCGTGACGCTCTGAAGCGGCGACCATTGCGTGAAATGCCGTTGGCAGGCTCCGCATGACCGACCAAAACGCCGCAAAAGCACGCTCGTCGTCGGCTGCGAGCTCGAGATCGAATTCGAGATAGCGCCTCGCGTACGGACGGGTCGGATCGACGATGCGGAGGTGGGTGCCGTTGAAGAGAATGCCCCAGGCCGCAAATCGTCGAATCGCCTGTGCGACCGCAACTCGCCACAATGGGTCGAGCCGCTCGCCCCATGGCGCGACAAGGAGCGCGACGTTGTGCGATTCGGGGCGAGCAGCCTCAAGCCGACTGCGCCGAGCGCCTGCGGCCCGCGCGAGGTCCGAAGCGGCCGAGCGCGAGCGAACGGGGGTGGGGCCCCGCGAGCCCAGAATGACGTCGGTCTCCGGCGCCCTAAGAGCAGCCTTGAGCTCGGAGCGCCGGGGGTGGGGCCCCGGCGCCCTGAAAATAGTCGCCGCCACCACCCGATCCACTGTCGCGATGTCAGTCGGCGGTTCGAAGCCGATGAGATCGACCATGGGAGCGGCGGCCGTTTCCAGCAGAGCGCGCGGGCTGGTGGCCGGTCCGAGAGACGCGCATTGGCGTCGCAGATACGCCAGCCGGCCGCGTGCCCGGTCGCCGTCCAACGCGTCAGGAGTCGAGAGGAGTGTCTCGAGGAACACTTCAGAAACCAGATGGCCGCCGAGTCCTGGCACCATCGGTCAGGGCACGAGGACGAGCATCAATTTGGGGGGTTGCGCGGAAATCGCCGTTGTGCGTTCGACAGCGTCGATACGTTCCGCCGCCTCTTTTTCCGCCTCGCTTCGTAGGGCAAGGGCAGCGAGCCGTGCGTTGTCGGCCCGGCGGTCGAACAACCCCGGCTGGAGAGCGTAGGGTGGGTCGCCGGCGATTACCGCGGCGATGGCTCGCTCCCGTTCGAGCCTGGTCGCGGCGAAGGCGCGGTTGAGCCGCAGCGCTTCCTCGCGCCACGTTTCCGACGCGGTGTCGGCGAGCGTTGCCACGCCGGGACCAGCCGATCGCATCACGTCGGCAATCCACGAGCGATCGCGACGCCGCAACGGCAGACGCTTCAACGACACCGCGATTGCGACGACGGTCGATTCGGAGATGCGGCCACATGCATCGTGGAGAACCGCTCGCAGCAGCAGTACGAGTCGAGAACCGACATTCGCACGAGTCGATCGATTGTGAGCGATGGCGACCCACGGACCGTCGGTGTCGACCATGGCCCCGGCGTCGGCGTCCCGATCGGCCGCCATCGTGCGCGCCGCCGCCAACCGTACGGTTTCCGCGGCCGCCTGTCGTTCGAGTCCAACCACGGGCGGCCCGGCGTCAATCGGCATTTCTTCTCTGGAATCGGCGCGTTCGTCGGATCCGGCTGTTTCTGTTTCAACGTTGTCGATGACGAGGCGGGCGACTGCTTGCTCAACATCACCGAGCGGATCGGGCGAGCCGGCCTCGGCCTGCGCTCGCCGGATGCGTGCTCGAAGACGGTCCAGAATTCGCATTTCGCCGGTCTGGCGCGCAATCAGGTGGAACGCGTGAACGGTGCGCCGCTGGCCGATGCGATCGACCCGGCCGATCCGCTGCTCCAGGCGCATCGGATTCCAGGGCAGCTCCAGATTGATCACCGTTCGACACGACTGGTGAAGGTTGAGCCCTTCGCCCGCGGCATCGGTGGCGAGGAGGACGGTTCGGCGCCCGCTCGTGAAGGCGTCGAGGGCTGCCGTGCGTTCCTCACGCGTCAAACCACCGTGCAGCATCGCCACGGGGCGTGCGAGCGCTTCCTCGAGATGAGCGAGAGTGTCCCGATATTCCGTAAAGACGACGGCTGGTTCGCCGGCGCGGTTGAGAATTCTGACGAGTGCCGAGACCTTCGTTTCGTGCGCCGCCGCCGCTCGTGCGGCCGCGGCAAGCCCGCCGAGCAGTTCGCGTTCGCGCGACGCATCACCGAGCGCAATCGCAGCCGCCCACTGCGGCGGCGCATCGGCGCGATCCGTCTCGCCGTCCATATCGCCGAGCGGCAGCGCGAGTTGATGAAGCTGGCCGTCGGGCGTCGAGCCAAGGGCCGAAAGGCGGCGGGCGACCGATTGCTCCAGCGAATGCGCGCTCGACAGCGCCCGCTTGTGGAGAACGGACAATGCCAGCCACACCTCCCGGCTTTTGTCGCCCCGTTCGCGGCGCACCGCACGCGTAAACGCGGCGAGCAGCGCGTGCATACGCACTTCGGCAGCGCTCGGGCGCACGTGCAGCTGATGGACCTTGCGGCCCGCACCAAGGTGCATGGCCTGCCGCGTCCGCCGGAACACGAGAAGGCGATCGCCATGGGAGCCGATGTCGCTCAACGACTCGAATTGGCAGCGGTCGCCGCTGTGCGGTGTGGCAGTGAGAAGCAGCACGTAAGCGGCGCGGCCGGCAAGCCCTGCGGCTGCAGCATGGCGCTCGCTGTCGCCGGCCACGCCGTGCGCTTCGTCGATCACGACCGCGTCCCATCCGCACGCCAAGACGGCGCGCAAGATCTCCGGCCGCTTGACGTAATCGATCGACGCAATCGCAATCGGCGCCGTGGACCACGGGTTCACGCCGACCGGCAGCGTCGCGACCCGATTGCGCACGGCGCGGGAGTCGACGATGGTGGCGTCGAGATCGAAGCGCCCCGCGAGCTCGCTCGCCCATTGATCGCGCAGGCCCGCAGGCGTGAGGATGAGTACTTTCTCCACGGCGCCGCGCGCGCGGAGCTCTGCGACGGCGAGCCCCGCCTGAATCGTTTTTCCCAACCCGACATCGTCTGCCAGGAGGACGCGGGAGCCGAGGCCGCGCACGAGGGCCATCGCCGGCTCGAGCTGATGCGGCAGCAGATCGATCCGTGCCCAGAGCGGCGAGCGCAACGCTCCTGGCGGCGTGTGCTGGGCGACAAGCGCGCGGCAAGCGCGACGCCACCGCCGGGGCTGCACGAATCGAAGGACGCTTGGCCTGTTGAGCGGCTCGATGAGGTCGAAGGGCGCAAGGACACGGCGTTGGACGCCGCTATTGAAAGCGCCAGCCCCCGATAACGTCACGAGTTGACAGTGGCTGTATGCCCGGACGTCGGCGACGCGCCAGCGATGACGGCGGACGCGGACGAGATCGCCCACGCGCAGTGCGCCCGGACGATCAGCGTGCACAGACCGTACGTCGTGTCCGGCTTTAGCCGGACCTGTAGGCGCACCTTCAGATTGCGAAATCTGCATCACGCGTCCGCCATCCGCGCGCAAATCGTGCCGCGCGCCTGCGCGCACGACCCTAAACCTGGGGATTACCTCGGTACCGCGGATGACGGGTGAGTGGAGGGGCAAGCGATATGCCAGGAAACCGATGTCCCAGCGGCGGTTTGGTCCTGGCGTTCGTCTTGACTACCGCCGGTCCAGACGCGAGGTTGAACGCAGAGCTCGCAGAGCACGCCGAGAAATTCCTTGGCAGTTCTTCTCTGCGGGCTCCGCGGTCTCTGCGTTGAACGTGATTTGTTCACACCTCTGTTTCAGGCGGATCGTCTACTTGCTCAATCGCAGAATCTGGTTCTGTATCCCCTCGAACGCAGGGGCCACGTCAGCTTCTGTTTGGGCGAAGAAGTATTTACCTTCGAGCTGGAGGGGGTTGTAGTCCGGAGAGGTGGCGTCGTTGGAGATTCGCTTGAGAATGTCCTCGGCCTTTTCCTGCAGCGTACCAGTGTTGTATCGCACCAGTTCGCCCATCCCGATCGTGTAGATGCGAATCTTGTAGTCGCCGCCCACATCACTCCGCGCCTGGTCTGCAATGATCTCCAGGACATTCCTGGCAGCATTGTTGGTGTTCCACACGTCGGCAGGGTATCGGAGTGTTGCGGGGTTCTGGTTCCTCAATCCACGACGCGTGACGCTATTCTGCGGAACTCCATTCACCATGAGTGCCGCAGTCTGCAGGTCAAATGCCGTGGGAATCCCAGCACTCCGACTGTGAGTGTGCCAAGTCTTCAGTGGGAGCCACGGTACCAATGGACTAGTCTGCGTTGATGTCCAAAGCGGAGAGCCCACCGTCGGTGTGTAGCTGAATGACGGAGACTGGACGCCCGTTCGCTCGTCGGCCAGCCCCCCCAGTGACGGGTTGTTCCAGGTCATGCTATCGGGATCGGGCAAGTTCTTCGGGAAGTCAGCCGTTCTCAGCGCCCTGGCAGTCCCCAGTGCTGCCTCGTAATTGCCCGGTACGCCGTTGGAGGCGCCGTCGGTAAAGAGCACGATGATGCGGAGGCCCGATTGTTGACCGGTAGGCACCGACCGCAGTTCATCCCACCCTCTGTAGAGGCCCTCCACCATGAGCGTGCTGCCACCGGGAAGAACACTCGGAACGTCGTTCATGACCGTGGTCTTGGCGAACCCGCGACTGGAGGGCATGGCATCCAACACATCGGAGCCATTCGAAAAAGTCATCAAGGCCATTCGATCGTTGGCCGCATCGAAAGAATTGATGAACGTTCTGGAGGCATCTCTGACCGCTGCCCACTTGGAACCTATCGAACCGGACACATCCAGCACGAGGGACAGATCCACCATTCGCCGCGTGGCTTCCCCGGAACTGGTTACCGTCACCTGGTTGAAATTACCGAGCCTCATAAAGCTCGTAGGCAGTATCTCCGTGGCCGTGACGGTGACCACGTTGACGCCGGTTACGGCATCAGTTGTCGATTTGAAGAAGTCGGCAGCGGTGGTCGGGTCGACCAAGGTCGTTCCCATATATCCCATGGGAAAATTGGCTTTGAATATTGCGGTCGCCTCTGTCTTGGGGCTTCCGCTGTTGAGGTTGCGCGCCGCCGCTAGCGCAGCGCCGTCCACGGCTTTCGTCATTCGTCAGCTGGGCTTTCACCACGTAGGCCCTGCCGGAATCGACGGCCACCCCTGTGAAGAGGAGCAATACCGTGAGGGTTGCTGCCATGTAAATAAGGGCAAAGCCGTCTTGTCTTGAAAACTTAGATCGGTGCATTTTCATTTTCGTCAGCCTTTCAGAAACATCCCGCCTCAACAGCCGTTAGAAATACGCAATCGAATAGAGTGTTTCCGGCAGCTTGAACCCAAACCGATCCCAAGGCGTGATGAGAGCATGCTTGGTATAGATTTCGGTGACGTAAATCATTCCGCCCGTCCCAACCAGACTGGCCGGCAAGTTCGTGACCTGGAGACCTGTATTGGTGTCCGCGCTGACGGCCTGATAGGTGGGAGCTGGAAAGGAACCAGACCCAGCGATGGTCAAGGCGCCGGGCGCCAGCGAGGTCGAAAGAGTTCCCAGCTCGTAGCGTTGATAGAGGATCTGCTTGCCAAAATTGGCGGTGCCTGTCGTGACACCGGTCTTGATGACCGAGAAGATCAATCGGGAAGAACCGTTGCTGAAATCCACCGGCCGGCTGCTCATGCTCGCCATGGCCGAGCCGGCAGCTGCAACATCTGTGTCCCGGGAAATCAGGTTCGAGCCTTCTCGGGCGAGCTTGGTGACGATGTGCAGATCGAGCAACTCATATGAGAACTCGACCACGCCCAGCACCAGCACCAGCACGAGAGGCAGAATGATGGCAAATTCGACGATACTCTGGCCGCTGGAGCACAGAGACCTTCGAGGAAGCCCAATTCTCGTTTTCATTTGAACAGACTTTCGTTCTTCATTGCCGAAGCGGCCGTGAGGGTGATCTGGCCATAGGGGGGAAAAAACGGCCGGAGCAAAGGATTCATGAATTTCCACGAGTGGCCGACTTCGACCTTCCCGATGTCGCCCGGCCCGCCACTCCCGCTGGTCCAGGGGCAGGTGGCCCCGGTCGGCGTGCAGTGCGTGAACGTAATGTCACTGTCGGTGATTGTGAGATTCGGTGTCGCCTGCCTCATAATCGTCTTGATGGAGTCCTCCCGGGAAAGTTTGCTGCC
>QHWL01000418.1 GCA_003222555.1 Acidobacteriota bacterium
AAGTTCGTGGTGTCCACGACCAACGTCTCGCCCTCCCAATGGCCACGCGCGTCGCCCGCCAAGTTCGGGATGCGGTTGTGCGAACTCCCGTCCAACGGGATGATCCGAAGTTCGTTGTACAACTCATGAAGAATCGTGACATACCCAGGCGACTGGAAAATCTGGTAGTTATTGTTGTAGCCGGACGTGTAGATAGTCTGCGGGCCGTCGGTCAGGCAACGTTCGCCGGTGTCTAGGCCCAGCCACGAGCTGTAGTTACCTTTTCCATACTGCGCCCTTGATAGCGCTTGTGCCTTCTGACCCTCCGGTGTGAAGGGGATTCGTCCATCCGGTGGATCCACAATCAATGAGGTTCGCCGGTTCGGGAGCACGCGCGAGGCGTTGTCGAACCAAAGCTGGTTATATGTGCCAGATTCTCCGGGCGGCGGCGCCGGTGTTTGGTCCTCTTGTCTCGCCAGTGCCTCCCTCTCGAACTTGGCCGCTTCTTCTGGCGTGAAAAATTCCTTTCCGGCAAATTCTTTGGGTCGCTCCAGCGGAGTGATCGTCGAGCCGCTCCAGACTCCCTGAAGGTCCGGATCGTCCCAAGACGTACGGGGCACATCCCCCTTGTTCGCAGCTGCTGCCGGCTTCCGCGTCGTTGTTGCCCGGGCGGCCTGGCCGGCGACAGATACGCCCTCCGAAGACACAAATGCGACGACGACAGCAAATACACTCAATGGTGGCGAAAGTCGTCTCATTTGTAGCCTCCTCATCACGTACCGATTCTCGCTCAAAATACATCATTGTCAAGCTGTTGCGCGCACAGCTGCGCGGACGGGGAGGACCGGCGCCGCTTGCGTCTGTCGGATGTTGAGCCAGCTCGCCTCGTCGGATAAGATCGACCTTCCATCTCCGAGCCTGTGAGACCAGCCTGGAGGCGCCGATGAAAACCTGTCTGCTCGCACTGTTCGTGCTGCTCGCTGCGCCGTCCTTCGCTCAGCAAGGCGTGCCTGAAATTCCGTTCGATTCCGTTCCCGACTTCTTCAAGCTTCCGGCGGGGACCAATTTCGGGGAGGTCTCGGGCGTCGCCGTCAATTCCAAGGGCCACGTGTTCGTGTTCACGCGCTCCAACAGCGCCGGCGGTCCAGCCTTTGCCCCCGCGGCGGCGCAGTTGCTGGAGTTTGGACTCAAGGGCGAGTTCCTGCGCGAGATTGGCAAGGGCCTTTACGCCTGGTCCTTCGCTCACACCGTGCGCATCGACAAGGACGACAACATCTGGGCCGTCGATAAAGGCTCCGACATGATTATCAAGTTCAACCAGGCAGGCCGGGTCGTGATGGTCTTTGGCCGCAGGAAGGAATCGGCAGACGAGGAAACGAAACCGTGGGAACACGTCAACCCTCCTCTTCCTGCCGTGGACGGACTCTTCCGCCAGCCCACCGACGTCGCCTGGGACTCCGAGGGCAACATCTATATCAGCGACGGCTACATCAATTCCCGTGTCGCCAAATACGACAAGAACGGTGACTGGGTCAAATCGTGGGGCGAGCGCGGCACCGGCCCGGGGCAATTCAACCTCCCGCACGCGATTGCGGTGGACCGCAACAACAACATCTACGTAGGCGATCGGTCGAACCGGCGCATCCAGGTGTTCGATACCGAAGGCAAGTTTCTGCGTGTGTTCACAATCGACGTGCCTCCTGCTCCCGGAACCCGCGCCGTGAACGGCAACACTCCAACTGGTCAGGCCCTGGCAAGGGTCATCGGGGCTCCGAATTCGATTTGCATCACGCCCGGCCCCAACCAGGTCCTTTTCGTTGGAGAGAGTACGTTCCCCGGGCGGCTCTTCAAGCTTTCGCTGGACGGCAAGGTGCTCGGGGTCATTGGCCGCTCCGGGCGGCAGCTCAAGCAGTTCTCCGGCGCTCACCAGCTGGCGTGTCCGTCGGAAAACGAGGTCTACGCGGCTGAAACGTCCAATTGGCGCGTGCAGAAGTTGATTCTTCGTCCGCAAGGACAACCTTCGACGGCATCGCGTTAAGAAGAGGCAAGCGCCTGCGGCCATGCCGGGGTCCCCAGCGCGGCAGCCGCGCTGGGGTGGCGTGCCGGGGTCCCCAGCGTGGCAGCCACTATGGGGTGGCGTGCCGAGCCGAGGACGTGCGAATCCGAGGCGAGGCATCAGCGTCAGTTCGCGGCGGGGGTGGGGCCCCGCCGCCAGTAAAAGAGGTCTTTAAGATGGCAGGATCCAAGAAGTCTCTTGATCACGCGCGCCGACAGTTCCTGAAGCGTGGGGCTTTCGCGGGCGCTGCCGCACTTGCGACGTCCAGCGGAGTCGCCAAGGCGGAGTCGCCGGCGCCGCAGGCCGCGGCGCCTCGCGGGGCGACGCCCGTCAGGACGATGACGGCCGAAGCGACTCCGCCGGCTGACGTCGACGTCTTGACGACAGAGAGCAGCGGCTCGGACTTCATGGTCGACGTCATCAAGTCACTCGGGTTCGAATACGTCTGCGCGAATCCTGGTTCGAGCTTTCGCGGACTTCACGAGTCGGTCATCAACTACGGCGGCAATCGGGCGCCCGAGCTCGTGACCTGTTGCCACGAAGAATCGGCCGTCGCCATGGGGCACGGATACTTCAAGGCTGAGGGCAAGCCGATGGCCGTGCTCGCGCACGGAACCGTTGGACTGCAGCACGCAGCGATGGCGATTTACAACGCCTGGTGCGACCGCGTGCCCGTCTACATCATCATCGGCAACTACAATGACGCGGCGATTCGCCGGCCGGCAGAGTGGTACCACGGCGTCCAGGACGCTGCGGGCCTGGTTCGCGACTTCACGAAATGGGACGACACGCCCTGGTCGCTCACTCACTTCGCGGAATCGGCCGTGCGCGCGTACAAGGTCGCGCTCACGCCGCCGATGGCGCCCGTCGTGCTCGTCGCCGATGGCGTCCTCCAGGAAGATCCGATCGCCGACCGGGGAAAGCTCTCGATCCCCAAGCTCGCGATGCCGGTGCCGCCGCAAGGCGATTCGGGAGCCGTCGCCGAGGTGGCTCGGCTGCTCGTCGGCGCGGCGAATCCGGTGCTGATCGCCGACCGGCTGGCGCGAACGCCTGCGGCCATGCCGCTTCTCATCGAGCTCGCCGAAGCGCTGCAGGCGGCCGTGATCGACAAAGGCGGCCGGATGAATTTCCCGACGCGCCACCCTCTCAATCAGACCGATCGGGCGGGCGCCGTCCTCGCGTCGGCCGACGTGATCCTGGGGCTCGAGGTCACCGACTTCTGGGGCGCCGTCAACGCGTTCCGCGACCAGCAGCACCGGTCGACCCGTCCGCTGACGAAGCCGGGCACGCGACTCGTCACGATCACGACCGGCGATCTGTACATCAGGTCGAACTATCAGGATTTCCGCCGCCTGGCGGATGTCGATCTCGCCATCGCGGCAGACGGCGAGGCGACGCTGCCCGCGCTCATCGAGGCCGTGAAGCGGCTGTCGACCGGCGATCGCCGGCGAGTATTCGAGGAGCGCGGTGCGAAGCTTCGCGAAGCGAGCCGCGTGGCGCACGAGAACGCCAGGATCGCGGCCAGCTACGCATGGGATGCGAGTCCGGTGAGCACGGGACGGTTGTGCGCTGAACTCTGGGCGCAGATCAAAAGCGAAGACTGGTCGCTGGTGTCGAGCTATTACAGCGACGGCGGCGGCTGGCCCAGGCGGCTATGGGACTTCAACAAGCCATATCATTGGCTCGGCGACG
>QHWL01000419.1 GCA_003222555.1 Acidobacteriota bacterium
AACCCGAAGTCGGCGTGCACAGCGTTCGAAATTTTGGGCGTCGCGTTGCGATCGCTGGTCAGGTCCGAGATGGCGTACGGCTTGATCTCGAGATTTTTTGATCCCGGCGGCGCTTCCAATCCCACGACCGTTGCCGCCAGCGACGCCTGCAGGAGCCCACGCTGTCCGAGCGCATTGGGTATGCGAGTGAGAAATGAGATCTCATTCTTCCACCGACTGGTACGGAACGCGTTGAAGCCCCAGATTTGGGCCTGCCCTGGGCGGTAGCGAAGCGACTTGAAGGGAACAGCCACTTCCACCGTCCACCCACCTTCGAACCGCCCGACTTGAACATCCCAGATCGCATTCCAGTCGCCGTTCCACTGCCGCTCGTTGCTCACCTGCCCGTCCTGCCGGCCGCCAATCGGGTTGACGACAAACTGGAAGGAGTTACGCCGATCGTAGAACGTGTCGAACATGAAGGAGACAATGTCGTTGCCGCTCCAAAGGGTCCCGTTGTCGCGACGCATCTCGTTGGCGACGAGCCGCTCCTGGTGGCTCTCCCAGCAACGGAAGGACACATAGACGTTGTCGAGATCGAACGTGAGCCAGACCTCGGTCTTTTCGGTCGCCGCCGCTCCCTCCTGCGGCTCCACCTGAATAAAGTCTGTGATCGGCGGCACGCTCGCGTAGACGGACTCATCGAGCCGGCCGTCCACTCGTAACGGCGCCGTGAGACGCACGGCGCGAATCGTGACACGGCCTGACTCGTCCCGAGAGATGACTGCCGGCGGCACCGGTGGTGGAGGACCATCGAAGGCGATTGAGAACTCCGGCGATTGCGGCGGAGGCACGGGCGAGGCGAGGGACGCGCCAGCTTGGCCGGCCTGGGCCACCGGGCCGAAGAACGCTCTAAGGATGACGAGCCAAACGACATGACGAGACATGGGAGCCGGTCGGCTATGCCCTGTGGTGTGTAGTGGAGTAGAGCTGCAAGCATACACCGTCGGTGTCCGGAAGCCTGGCGTTGTCCCCCGTTGCGATAGTTTGGGGGAGTTTTGGCGAAAGGATCATTCCCTATGTCGCAACGTGAGGACTCGCTCTAGAACGTCCGTCGTGCGACCCATTCGCGCAGCAGCGAGTCGACGACGAGGTAGCGGTCTCGCTCGCGGCTGATGACGTCGTCTCGCACGAGAGCGGCGAGAGCGGCCTGGACGGTCGACGGCCCGCCAAGCCTGTGACGCGTGCGCACGTCGGCCGACAAGATCTCGCGGCCCTCGTCGAGGACGACGGCGCGCAGCACGGAGCGCTGAGCGAGCGTCAGTCGCTGCCAGAGCGCTTCGAACATCATGTGTTGCTCGCTGAGGAGCCTCCGAAGCGCCTGATGGAGATCGTCGAGGTTCGCGCGCCGTCTGCCCCCGGCCCGGATGTCGTCCCAGGTTTCGTGCGCGAGCCGCTGGACGTCGTACGGCAGGTTGCCCGCCAATTCGACGATCGCGGCGCCGAGCCCCGGCTCGGGGCGCAGGCCGGATGCCGCAAAGCGTGCATCGATGAACGCCGCGAATTCTTCTGACGGAATCCTTTCGAGCCGCATCACCGGGCCCGCTTTGTAAAACGGCCGCCTGGAGCCGAGCATCCGCTCCATCAGGCTCGGCTCCGATCCGGCGAATACGTACCCGACGTCGCGCTGATGCTGCACGGCCGCGCGCATCGCGTGCTCGACCGAGCCGCCGTTGAAGCCGGCGATCGCCTGAAATTCGTCGAGCGCGACGACGACCTTGCGGCGCCTGGCCTCGGCCAGCCGCGCCGGCAGCGCGAACACCTCCTGCGCGAGCCGCGAGACATCGCGGTCCGATCGCGCGTTGGGAAACGAGACGGTGAGCGCGCCGAGAGGCGTGGTGTCGGGCACGTACCGAATTTCGGCGCGCGCCGAACGGATCATGTCGCGCAGCCACGTGCGCGCCCGATCCAGCCGCGTTTCCGCAGCAATCGACGCGCGCGCGTATCCCTCGAGGAATGCCACGTACGAGCTGAAGCTGCTGACGGTGGTCTCGACGGTGATGGCGCCGCGGCGCGACATCGCGGCGAGCGCGTGCCGGATGAGGGACGACTTGCCGTACCGGCGCGGCGAGATCAGGAAGACCTTTTGGCCGGCCGCCAGGTCGGCGACGAGGCGGTCGAGCTCGACGACGCGATTGACGAATGCGGCGGCCGGGACGACCTCGCCGTACACGAACGGGTTGTGCGTTACGGTGATAGACGTAATAGTTACGTTATATCACGTAATTGGCTCAGCCACCCAAAAATCGGCAACCGCCTTCATGTTTTCCGACGACATGAGCATGAGCAGGACCGGAAGAACGGTTACCGCCGAGACCGCGGAGCGCGCCGAGAAGAAGACCTGAGAATTCTCGGCGAGCTCGGCGTGCTCTGCGGTAAAACGGTCCATTCCGACCTAGCAGCGTGCGATTCGCGCAACCCGGACTCAGTAGTAGTTCTTCGGCAGATCGACGATCACGCGCCGGCGCGCGAGATCGAGCAGACCGCTCGGGAGCCGGCCCGCGTCGAGCGCCGCCAGCGACGCCCGATCGATCGTCACGCGGTCGGGCAGATACTGACGGCAGGCGCCGTACTCCTGCTCGTAGTCCTCCGACGGAAAGCGCAGACGGTACCCTGCGGGATCGGCGTCGCTGTCAAGGACGTACAGTGGATTGACGCGTAACTCGCCGCGTGCGTCTGATGGCGGCGGCGCGAGGCGATGCGGGGCGAACACGTCAGGACGCCGGGTGCCGACGATCGTCAGCGCTGGGTCGGCGTCGAGCGTCTCTCCGGAGTCCCGGCGGCCGAGATCGAGCGGTCCGCCTTTGACAACATCGGCGAGCAGTCCCGTTTCGCCGAAGAGCCGGGGTTCGAGGGTTTCGAAGAGATCGCGGTACCCCTCAGGGGTCAACGGCTGGCCGTGTGAGGGACTCCAGGTGCGCTGGTTGTGCGTGTGGTTGATGACCACGGCACCGGCTGTGTCGTCGCCGATGAGGCGAACCATCTCCGCCACGAACTGACGCTTGGTCCAGATGTACTGAAACGCGTCGGAACACATCGCGTACCGGAAGGCGCCGCGGGCGAAAGGCAGCGGCGCGTTGCCGTCACAGCAGACGGGCTCGCATCCCGGCGCCGTGAACCGGCGCGCCAGCCATATCTTTGCGAAATACAGATCGGCGAGAACCGGTGTCTCCGATGATAGTTCCAACAGCGACCGGGTCAGGTGGCCCGAGCCGCCGCAGATGTCGATCGCGCGACCACCGCCGCGCAGCACGGTCCCGGCGACCGCTCGCACGACCGCCTGAGCCACGACGTAGGTGGGATCCGAGAAGCGGTAGAGGAAGTAGCCGCCCTCGAAATTCGGGCCCAAGGCGTCGACGAGATCCCGGTAGGTGGCGCTGTCGGACGAGGCTACCGCGT
>QHWL01000420.1 GCA_003222555.1 Acidobacteriota bacterium
TGCAGCGCACCTTTCCCACGATCTGCGTCGTACTCCCCCACCACCAACGTGTTGCCGTTGCCGCTCACTCCGATGGAGTAGCCGAACAACGCCGCATTTGGCGGCGTCTTGGAGCTCTTGACGTACGCTTGCTGCGACCATGCGCCACCCCTCCGGGTAAACACGTACGCAGCGCCCGATCCCATGGCCGAGTCGTCCGCCTGGTCGCCGTTGATGCCTGTCGCCGCGCTGTCTTCGCCGATGGCGCCCACCGCCAGCGTGTTGCCGTCGTCGCTCAACGACATGGAGTAGCCAAATTGGTCGCCATCGCTGAAAGCATCACCCCCGCCCGCCTTCCCGGTGTTCGACGCCTTGACATAGGCCTGCTGCGACCAGGTGTTGCCTGTACGCGTAAAGACATAGACGGCCCCCGCCTGGGGAATCGAGCGATCGTTCTGGTTGCCGTTGATGCCGGTGGCGGCGCTGGATTCGTAGTAGGCAGCCACGGCCATGGTGTTGCCGTCGCTGCTCAAGGCCACTGTGGATCCAAAATTGTCGTCTTGTCCGGGATTCGATGCTTTGACGTAGGCCTGCTGCGCCCATGTGTTGCCCGTGCGCCTGAAAACGTACACAGCGCCAGAGGCGAAGAGTGAATGGTCGTTCTGGTTGCCGTTGATGCCCTTGGCACTGCTGCTCTCGTGAGGCGCACCTATCGCAATGGTGTTTCCGTCCCCACTGATGGCCGCCGAGTTCCCGGCGTTTCCAGTCAACGTGCCCCCGCTTCCGAAATTCGCATCCTCGGTCGGGTTCGAGGCTTTGAGGTAGGCGACCTGCCTCAACTGCCCGCTGCCCGCTGCAGCAGAGGACGCGGGCGACTGTGATTGTCCGTAGCCGACCGCACCAAGGAACACCGCCACCAGGGCGACCAGAATCACCGCCGAACGCTTTGTTCCCTTCATGACGTCTCCCAACGTGTGCGTGCTACGCGTCGGACGTTGTCCGAGCGCGTTCCCGTGGGTTCATCCATTTACCGCGGTGCGGGCCTGAACGCTGGCGGCGCCGGTGGAGCCGGTCGCGCGAACTTCGCCGCGTCAATCGGAACGTTCGGCCGCACCTCGCTCAACTCAAAGGCTTCCCGCCCGTCCAACCAAATCGTGGTCCAGCGGTAGGCCATCTTGACTCCGGAGACCTCGCGATAATCAGCGTAGTCGGTCTCCGTGGGAATGCGGCCGACCGGCGAGTCGGTATAGCGCACCATCCGCACGAGCAGGCCCGTCTCCTTGTCGAAGTATAACGTTGCGATGACTCCCGCGGCGGTGGTTCCCTGCACGACGTCGACTTCGCGATCGTCGATGGTGGCGGGAAAGCCGACGCGCCATCTGCCAAGGGCTTGCTTGATCCGCGCTGGAAAACACAGCTCCCCGTCCAGCCTGGCGCCGTCCAGCTCCTGTCCGGTCAGCGCGAGCACCGCGACCGGCCTGAGTGGCGCCGCGATCCAACCGGCGCGCCCATCGTAGGTCGTAGTGTTGTCTCCGTTGCTCGTGTGAATGATTAAGGTCCGCTGACCCGGAGCCTTGGCAAAAATTTCGACCGGACGCTTTTCCGATTCTGGCCCGTACCCCGCGCTCGTCCCTGTGGCCACAAAGCTGGTGAGGGCGGCCACCCGCTGCGGTCCGCCGAGCGCCTGGAGATACTTGTCGAGAACTTGATCGGCGGAAGGCGCCCCGGGAGCCTGCGCGATGACTTCATTCGGGTCTGCCGGAGGCAGAGCGCCGTACAGCGCATGGAGATCCGGCGTGACCCTCGGACGATCGCCGCCGCGATGGCACGAGTAGCAGGTCACTATTTGCCGTCCTCCGAAGTTGTCGCGATTGATGGCAGCCATCATCGTGATCATCTTGCGCGCCGTCCGCTTTCGTGGATTGTCGACGGCGAAGCCTTCCCAGTTGCGGTCGTCCGCGGAATGGCAATCCTCGCAGGACATGCCCAGAGAGGCGGAGAAGAACCCCATCGTCGCCATGAATTGGTCGACGGGAATCCCCTTGAGCACTTGTACGTTTTTGAAGACGTCTTCGGCCATCTGCGGTCTCTGTTCTGGCCCAGCCTGACCGCGTGCCAAAGCAACGCTCAGCAGGCACACGAGCACCGTCCCTGCCGCCGCGAGGGTCGACTGCCTCGAACCGAGCTTCATGTTGCAGCCCTTCCTTGATGTGCGCGAAGAGTGTGGGTTCGGCCCCACCAAATCGCCGGGCCTACGGCTGCGCGGGCGGGGATGGGGGGGGCGGCGGGGCTGGTGGGGCGGGCGGCTCACCGAAGTTCGGCGTCCGGAAAATCTCCTTACCGCTGTCGGTCAGAACGATGTTGGCGCGCTCGGTCAGATTCATGTACGGGGCGCCGGTTTTCACCCGACGGCCTATGAGCGTGATCCGGGTTCCGATCTTGACCGTGGCCGGGGTCCAGCCGAAATTCTTCGCCAACTGCTGCGGACCGCCCATTTCCACCGTCCACCGCGTCGTCTTACCGTTCTCGGTGACGTCGAGCATGATGAGCGCATGTGGATTCACCAGCACCAGCTGCACCACGGTACCTGTCAGGGTGAACGGCTCTTCATCGTAGCGCCCCGCATCTCCGTGGTGCGCGAGCATCGACGCTGACAACAAGCCACACACAGCGGCCGACAATAACCCTCGAGCTACTCTACTTTTCATAAACCCATGACCTCGCGCTGCCATCCCACGTCGTCGCGTTCTTACATTTTCCGACGCTTAGCGACCCCTTTCCGCGGGTCACCTCGACACCGCTTATGAGGGTACACTTTTTGGGCCGATCGGACCAAATGTCAAGTGAAGACGCCCCGAGAGCTTGACCAACATCTTGAACGCCCGTAGAATCGCTCGATTCTGCTCTCGCACATCCAGGCTCCAGTCGTTTGGGTTTTCATTCCGACGCATCTTTAACTCAGGTCGTGTCATGGCGCTGATCAGCGTGCCGGTTTCCCAGTCGCCGATCCAGCTCAATCGGAAGCCGACCCAGCTCAATCAGAACCAGATCCGCGGGTTCTGGGCCGCCTGGGGCGGCTGGGCGCTCGACGGCATGGACGCCTCTATTTATGCGCTGGTGCTCGTGCCAGCGCTCACGGAGCTGCTGCCTCGCTCGGGAATTGCCGCGACGCCCGGCAATATTGGCTACTACGGCAGCGTGCTGCTCGCGCTGTTCCTCTTCGGCTGGGGCTTGTCCATGGTGTGGGGGCCAGTTGCCGATCGCTTCGGCCGGGTGCGCGCGCTGATGCTC
>QHWL01000421.1 GCA_003222555.1 Acidobacteriota bacterium
AGAATCGCTGGCGTGACGGAAGCTGCGGGCATTCTTACTTCACCTGCTGCAGCTTCGCCTGGAGGTCCCGCGCAACGGGTGCGAGGAATCCAGCCGAAAGCCCGATGAAGATTGACGTCGACCAGGGAAAGTCTTGAGAGTGCGAGGCGACAATCGCGATTATCATGCTGAGGATAAACGAAGCCAACTGCCAATACAATTTCCATCGGTACGTAGCGGATATTTGAAAGCCGTCGATGCTGCGCTGCACCTGGTGCAACATTCGAGTCTTTGCATCCCCGAGGCTTTGCATCTGCGCCGTCGCACCCGCCGCCTTCAACGACTCGAAGTTCTCGCGCAGCGACCCGAAGCACTGGAGCAGCTGGGCATGATCACCGGGGTATTCGAGCACAATCTGGGCAGCGGCACTGATCTGCCCGCAAAGCTGCTCAATCGCGAGGTCGTAGAATGCGTTCTTGTCGCCGTCGGTCGCCAACGCGACCAATTCCTTCTCGGCTGCTTCGGGGTTACCGGTGGATCCGCACTTCGCCTTAAACCATTTCTTGAGAAACCACTGGTGGAATATCCGGCGTATCGGCAGCAGGTCTTTCGATGTCTGCAGGATCGCCATGCTAAACGTACTTAGAGCCGCGATTCCGCCGAGGTATGAACTCCAGCGTTCGGCAAGGTGACGCGCAAAGGCACCGATGATGTCGGTCACGATTACCTCCAACGACAATTGCCAGAGGCCTGCTGTTAGTTAAGGGTCAATATACTAGCACCTCCGCCAGGAGCTTCTCGTTACAAAAGAGCGACGCGGATAAAAACGTGAAGGCAGATAGTGCCGCAGCGTCGTGAATCGGCGGCGTATCGCTCGCAAGGCGCAGCCGCGCCCCTTCCCGGACCTGGGATCGGAAGACCGTGGCCAACTGGCAAGGGCCGACCGCGCGCCGGGCAGAAATTGCGATGCGGTGGCGATTCTGACCGACCGTCGAGCAGTTTACGCAAGAGCGGTCGAAAGGCCACCGTGACGTCCGAGGTGTTTCGGCTAGGCCGACAAAAAGGGATGATTCCGTCGCGCCGACTATTCCCTCTGGAACCGGTGGATAAGGTGGCGAAAGCTGCTGGCGAAACGGCTGGGGATTCTGGGACAGTGGCGTTCCCGACCCTGATGCCGGCGATCCACCGCGCGGACGGAAGCGTCGTAGTCGGCCAGCGCCTGCAGCCGCGCGTCCTCGCAGGCCCCGTCGCGATCGAAGACTTGCGCCTGCTCCCACCGGCTCACCGCCGCGCCCGGGGCCTCAACGTGTCGGCGTGCTCAAGGAGATCCGCCGGTTGGTGGTGCGGATGGCGGAGGACCCCACCTGGGGTTAGGGTGTCGGCAATGAACTCATCGATCCGGTGTTTCCGAGGCGGGGCACCGGTGGCGTTCATCGCCGCGAGCGACTCGGCGGGTTCCTCAACTTTTACTATCGGGCGGCGTGAAGGGGTCCGCCACGGCTCGGCCCACTCATGGGACATTACGGCCTCTCCGAAGGCGGGCGGAAAGGGGCGAGAGATAAGGCTCGGCGCTATCTTGTCAGTTGGAGACACTTCACAACGTGTCCAGCCGCTCCACGCGTGAGATTGAACGTTCCTATCGATTCGTTCGAGTCCATGAGCCGAACCGCCAGCGTCATCGTGTCCGCGGAAACCGACCCTTCATAGCTGGCGGGGTGGCTGTCGATATTCTCGGCCTGACGAACGGGACCTCCGTGCTCGCGGACAAAAGTTCCAGCCAGGTTGAATCGGCGCTGCGAGTCTGTCTTGATCTGGCTGCTCAGATCTCCGTACGCACAGTCGAACTCGACATGCGTCGCCGACTCGGAACTCGTCAACACCACATGTTCTCCGCCCCACTGGCCGTCCAGGGTGAGTGACGGCTTCACTGAATTTCTGGCGCAGGCCGACCCACAAGTCAGCGCGACCATCGACAGCGCCTGAAACGCCGAGCGTCTGAACGACGGCCAGGACGATTACCGCTTGCGAACGCGTTCCCGATCGTCGGCTTCATCCTCGTCTCCCGATTTCACTCGGGTGCTTCTGCCGTCGGCCGAGAAGCGAAGCGGAGAGCTTCCAACAACCGCGACATCGTCGAAGAGTGTGTAGGTGGAGTCTCCCGGATAGTTATCGTCGTGATTGATGAGCGTCAGCGTGTAGGAATGTCCGGCGATAATTCCCGCGGTCGCATTCACCCACACATACGCGGTCGGGCATGTTCTGGGAACCACTGTTGTCGTGGTGCCGGCTGTGTTGTCCCGTAGTGTGACCGTTGTCCAATCGTACGTCACGGTATCGGGGCATTTCGTCGCGTACCACAGGGAAAGCGTGGTGGCCGCAGACGGCGCCGTGAACGTTTGCGAAAGCGAGCTGTCACCGTTGGTCTGGCTGGTGCCACCGGCCAGGGCGGCGTAGGCACCCGAATGCGCAACCGTTGTCACACTCGTCGTGCCGGTCAACGTCCAGCCCGACAGAGTTCCGGTCTCGAACCCGCCATTGACGAGCGGATTGGGCGGTGGACTGGCCGACCCGATGGCGACATCGTCGAACAGCGTGTACGTCGGGTCGCTTGGATAATTGTCGTCGTGGTCCATCAGCGCCAGTGTGTACGAGCGACCTCCGATGAGCGGAGCACTGGCCTGGGACCACGTGCCCGTGTTCGTGCATGTTTTTGCCAGCACAGTGTTAACGGCGTTTGTCGTGTTGTCCCGCAGGGTGGCCGTCGCCCAGTCGTACGTGACCGTGTCCGTGCAGACCAGCTTGTACCAGAACTGGCCGGCGCCGTGAACGTCTGCGTCAGCGAGCTGTCGCCGTTGAATGCGCTCGTGCTGCCGACCATGGCCGCGTAGGTCCCGCTATGCGACCCCGTCGTCACACTGGCCGCACCAATCGTGGTCCAACCGGTGAGATCTCCGGTCTCGAATCCGCCGTTGACAAGGGCCGACGAGGCGCCGGACGTGACGGTCAGCGTGACGCTCGTCGAATGCATGGCGCTCGCGCTCGTGCCGGTGACGGTGAGCGTGTAGGTTCCCGCAGCCGCAGTGCCCGCGTTGATCGTCAGTGTGGAGCCGCCGCCGGCGGTCACCGACGTCGGATTGAGGGTGGCGGTCGCGCCAGTCGGCACGCCCGAAACGGTGAGCGAGATCGTTTCGGCGTTGCCGGAGATTACCGCCGTGCTGATGGTTGACGGACTCGACGCGCCCTGCGCGAGAGAGAGGCTCGAAGGGGAGGCACTGATGGAGAAATCATTCACCGGAGCGCCAGAGGTGACGGTCAGTGTGACCGTCGTGGCGTGAATGGCGCTCGTGCTCGTGCCGGTGACGGTGAGCGTGTAACTTCCCGGAGTTGCGGTGCCGGCGTTGATTGTCAGCGATGAGCTCCCGCCAGCGGTCACCGACGTCGGATTGGGCGTGGCTGTCGCACCAGCCGGCACGCCCGAGACCGTGAGGGCAATAGTTTCAGCGCTGCCGGCGATGAGGGCCGTACTGATGGTTGAAACGCCCGAGGCCCCTGGCGCGAGAGAAACGCTGGGCGGCGACGCACTGATCGAAAAATCATTGGTCACCGGGCCGCAGCTCGGGAACTTGAAGGTCCCGATTCGCGTTTTCCAGTTGAATCTGCCGTTTGTCGGGAGGTACTGGTTGGTGTACCAGAAGGTACAGTCATCACCGGGATCGACGGCCATCATGCTGTAGTCGCCCCACCGTGAAAGGGTAGCCAGCTGCGATCCGCCGCCGGCAATGAGCGTTCCTTCGCCTTGCGTCATCTGTCCTGCCGGATCGCCCGCCAGACGGCCGGTGTAGCGGATCTGGGGATGCAAGAAGCTGCTCGAGACGCTGTAACCCAGCGCCATGTTTCCGGCTTGATCCATCGCGAGGCTGCCCATCCAACGGTAGTTGCTGTTGGGCGCGTACGTGCCCTGCTGAAACATCGACAGGCCCGCCCCCGTAGCTGCCACACGGAGCTCATACCAGCGGACGCCCACGCTGCTTCCTGCCACAACGCTGTGATTGACGACCAGCGATTCGTGATCCCCGAAGTTTCGGTAGGCGAGCCGATACATGAGCCGGTCGCCAAGCGAATCGAGCCGCTGCGTCGTGCCGCTCTGTGGGATGCACCTTCCGCCGCCGCACGCCTCCGAGTACGCTGCTGTGGCGAGCGTCATTGGCCCCGTGAAGCTGCTGCTGGCCGGCGTCGTCCAATCCACATGGAACTTCCAAAAGGCAAGCGAGTTCGGAGCGGCACCCAGGCCGACAATGTAGTTTGGTGAGCCCGCCGGAGGCTGCCGAGCGCCATCGAGATCGGCGGGCAACAAACCGCCGTAACTCGTGGTGGTGTTGAAGCACTGCTGCGTGGCGGGCATGCCAGCGAGCATCTTCACTCGGTCGTACGCACAAATCTCTGCGCCTGCGAACACCTGACCGTTAGTGAATATGTTGAACGTGATGTAATACGCGTCCGGCCAGACGCCCATCTTCGGATAGTCAGGAAAGTCCGTGCTGTACGAAAAAACATATCGATAGTACGAACCGGTCGGATCGTTGGTCGCCGATACGGCCACGCACTGCAAGTACGGCGTGGTCGAGACAGAAAACTGCGAAATGATCCAGCGATCCGCCATGGGGTCGTAGAGAACGGTCGGATCACCGTCGTTGTTGGTCTGGCAGCCTCCGCCGAATCCGCTCCACAACGTATTGATTGGTACCGGACCATATATCGGCACGCCATTTTTATCGAACACGGCAAGATCAGTATTAACAACCTGGACGTAATGGTTTGGACCCACATCGCCGTTGGGATCCGGCGGCGCTCCGGCGACTGAGAACGTACCGCCCGGTCCGGAAAATCCCTGACCGATACCATCGAAATTCCTGTCGGCCGCGGGGATCGCGTAAACCGACGGAAATACGAACTGAGTGAGCATCGTGCCGGCGCGCCGGAAGAGTCCGAGTGCGTCAGCGAGCCGCCCGTATGGCGCCAGGATGGGTGGGAGCGGCGCTCCCCGTCGTGCAGAACCTCGGAATGCGCGAATTGAGTATCGCGCCTGCGCCGTTCGGAGGGCGGGCCGAAGATCGCGCAGCCGGGCGGAAAGAATCGGGCCGGCTTCGGATTCGATCGAGGACATTCCTGCCTTCGATGAACTGGAGCCAACGTGATTTGATATCGGGATTATTGACAGCGCCATGACTGCGAAGACTCCGGCCATCCTGACTCCACTCCGACTCATATAGTCTCCAATCCACGATTCATTGAGCGGCGGCCTTTCGCCCGTTTAGTAGACCTTCGTGCGAGAACGCCAGCCCATTGCGTGGGTCGACGCACGGTCCAGCAGTCTACTGGGACGGCCCGGCTGCAATGTGTTCAAAAGTGAACATGGCCAACGACGGCGGACAAGCGGCTGAGGAAGGCGAGTTCGCCCGCGTTGGCTTGCGAATGACAATGAACCGGCGACGGCATCACAAGATTCTCCGGTTCCACGAGTGTGACCTGTCCTGTCCTGAGTCGATGTACGATTCGTCAGCGATGGCTGACGATCCTTTCTACTCACCCAAGCGCACGCCCCCACCGCCGCGTATGCCCCGGGCGAGCGAGCCTCTATGGGCGGTACGCTCGAACGGCGCGACGTGGGAACCTGAACTGAGGTATCACAGCGAGTACGGCGTTGAGGCGCAGCTTTTTAAACAAGGTGAGCTGGTGATCGGTCGCCGGTTTGACAAACGGGAGTTAGCGGTGCAGTGGGCGGAGATGGAAAGGAAAGCGATTGAGCGGGACGCCTAGCCGGCAGAGTGAACCCCACCGTGTTACGGAGTAACTAGCTTCAAGAACCTTCGTGTGAGCCACACCACGTCCGCCTCATTCGTCAAAAATAAATAGTGTCCGCCGTTCAGAACCTCGACCTGTGCATGTGCCACTTCCGCCTTGAATTGCTTGATTGCGTCTTCCTGATAAGGTTGGGTCACTTCGATTAGGCGGTCGACACGTGCTTTCGACTCATCGTTGAAGCCGGCGATGATCTATGTGGAGCCGACCGACGACGGGTTCGAGACCTATATCGTCGCGGC
>QHWL01000422.1 GCA_003222555.1 Acidobacteriota bacterium
CCGAAGGAGTGATGTGCCGATACTCGCACTGCAGGCATGGCCAACAGAGCCGCAGTGACGACTACCATCTTCATGTGGCTTCCCCTCATATCGACCTCCGTACCTCGATTTCCGGTTTGTCGGGACGGCGGATACAGCCGTATCGATAATGTCAACGTGGATCGTCAACCATAATACATTAGCAATTAGCCTCGAGCCTTCCACCCTCACGCCCGGCAGGACGACCACGGCTTGATTTTCTAATCCGGCCCTCATGACGGCCCGACGCGCGCCGTGGTGGATGTTCCTTCCGGGGAGGAATGGTGAGCGCGCGCTGGTTGGTGTAGGATGCGACCGATCAAAGGTCGTCAAATCGGAAATGTCGGTTGTAGCATTGCGAGCGCGCCGGTGCGGCCAAGCCTGCTGTCAGGCGTGGTGCGCGTCTGGTGAGCGTCTTCACGTCAAGGAGGGTCAGATGCGCCGCTTAACGCTCGTCGTGGTGGGAGTGGGAGCCGTTGTCGGGACCGCGGCGATGCCGCCGAGGACCGCCCGGGCCCAGGAGAAGACGAACGCGGGCCTCAGGCTGAGCGTCGTGGGGATCGCGGTCAAGGACTATCCAAAGTCGCAGAATTTCTACGAGAAGATCATGGGCTTCCCGGTGGCGTTCACCTTCTCCACGCCGGACGGCAGCCGCACGACGACGTACTACCAGACGAGTCGTGACACCTTCCTGGAGATGCAGGCCGCGTTCGGGGACGTGCAGCCGGGGGTGACCCATGCCCACCTCCTGACCGACGACTTGAGCGGCACCATTGCCCGGCTTCGGCAGGCCGGTTTGCCGGCCGCTACCGGCACCACGCCTATGCCGAAAACCATCGGCACGACGATCAGCGTCTCCGGGGGAAGCCACGTGAAGAACGTGAACGTCTTCGATCCCGACGGTCTTCGATTGGAGCTCAACGAATACCTGCCCGACTCGCTCACGACGAAAGCCAGCAAGTCATGGGATGCCAGACGCCCGAGCCTGACGTTGAGCGTCTTCGGGATTGCCGTGAAGAATTATCCCGAGTCGCAGACGTTCTACGAGAAGACCATGGGCTTTCGGGTGGCGTTCACCTTTCCGAACGCGGCTGGACAGGTGGTCAACACGTACTATCAAGAAGGCCGGGACAGCTTCATGGAAATGCAGTTGCCGGCCGCGAACGGCCACCCGGGGTTTACCCACGCACACTTGGTGACCAACGACCTGGCCGGGACGATCGCGCGGCTTCGGCAGGCGGGGTTGGCCGCCGCCACCCCTGGGGCCCCGCAGATGCCCGGCACGATCGGCGAGAAGATCAACGTGTCTCCGGGAGCCAAAACCAAGAACGTGAACGTCGTCGATCCGGACGGCATTCGCTTGGAGCTCAACGAGTACGACGGCGACTCGCTGCCGAAGAAGGCGATCGACACGTGGAAGTAGGCGTGAGGGGCGCGACACCTGAATGAGATTTCGATCCTTCGTATACTGCGTGGCGCTGGCGTTGGGGGCGACTCTGGGCGTCGTCGCCCAGACGGACGTACATCCGCTCAGCGGCCGGCGGTTTGCACCGGTGATGTCTGCCGAGGGAGCCGACTGGCTCGATCGCAGCGAACGCCGCAGCGAAGAGGACCCGGAACGGGCGCTCGACCTACTGGCGATTCCCAAAGGCGCGGCAGTCGCTGACGTCGGCGCCGGATCCGGGTACATGACGGTGAAATTATCTGCGCGCGTGGGCCCAACCGGAAGGGTGTACGCGACCGTCATCCAACCCGAAATGTTGAGGCCGCTCGGTCGGCGCCTCACGATCCAGCTGGTAACCAATGTGATCCTCATTCCGGGAGCCGTCGACGATCCACGGCTGCCGCAATCGGCGGTTGAGACGTGTACCACGAGTTTTCCGCGCCGCAGGCAATGCTTCGGCATCTTCGCGACGCTCTCAAGGCAGGCGGCCGGCTCGTGTTGCTCGAGTACCGAAAAGAAGATCCGTCGATTCCGATCCGGCCAGAGCACAAAATGAGCGTGGCCGAAGCAAAACTAGAAATCGAGGCGGAAGGATACGCCTTGTCAAGGATCGACGAATCGTTGCCGCGTCAACACGTCCTCGTTTTTACGAAGCGATAACTCACTACGGGATTTGTTGGCAACTTTTAGTGTCGGGAGAGCATCAGAACGAGCGGCTCAGGGTCATCATCTCGTAAGCTCGATGCCCGCCGCCGCTCGCGCTCAGTACCAACTGGGTTTCTTTTCCGGGGGATACACCGGCACTGCCGGAACGAAGCCATTCCGATTCGGCATGACGACCTTCGGCAGGGTCTTCTCGTCCATGACGTCGTTTTCTTTGATGATGCCGTTCCAGTAGTACAGAAACGCGACCACGGCATAGACGTCGTTCGGGGCGAGCGATCCCGGATTGCTGGGGGGCATCGCGCGGTTGATGTAGTCCCATGCGATCGTCGCGTACGGGTAGTAGCTTGGACCGTTCCTTTCCTCACCGTAAAAAGCGCCGCGATAAGGCTTGCCGGGACTGCCGATCACCAGACTCCGGAGGAGCCCGTTTTCCTCATTCGTCCCCTTCCCGTGGCATATCTCGCACCGCTTGGCAAAGATCGCCGCGCCTTCCTTGGCGGTTCCGCGCCCGGGAGGAAGTTCCTTTCCCTCCGGGCCAATCATCCGGTCAAAGCTCTGGATGTCTGCCTGGCTCAGGGGCGTGCCCAGACCGGGATAGACACGCGGCTGCGACTGCGCCAGCGCCGCCACCGAACCTGCCAGGATCATCGCTGGCAAGAGGAATTTAAGCGAACATGGCATCGGAAATGCTCCCATCGCGAGCGATTTTCCAGGGTTGAATGGCATTGAAATGAATGGCGCGGGGACGTGGGGTTTTTTTCCAATCCTCTAAGTGCATGCCCCAGTCTTTACTCAACTCCGCCAGCGACGGCTGAACTTCACCCGCTTCGTCGGTGCAACGAGACTGGATCACCGCCTCCTGTCCGTCCCAAGCCCAGTCGAACGTAAACCGGGTATGCGCCCTCGGAAGCACCGGCGCATGACGCTTCGCTTCCTTCCAACTCCCTCCGCCGTCGGTGGACACTTCGACCTTGTTGATCACGCCCGCACCGGACCAAGCCAAGCCGGTAATCTGGGCATATCCCCGTAACATTTCTAGTCCAGCTGAAGGCCGTGTAACCACGGATTTCGGGCCAAACTGAAAATGGTACCAGCGCGCTTTGTCGCGCAGGTCGGGCCGCGTGACCGAATGATTCATGCTTTCATTCCAGGCCATGTAGGGCTGGTCCACCACCTTGACATGTGTCAAATACTTCACGCTGAAGGGCGCTTCCCAGCCGGGGACGACCAGCCGAACCGGATAACCCTGCTCAACGCGCAACGGCTCGCCATTTTGGCCGTAGGCCACGATAACGTCTTCCATGGCCTTTGCCAGCGGAAGGGTGTGCGAAAATTTGCCCGCGTCCCCCCCTTCCGAAACCAGCCAGCTCGCCTCTTTCTGGAGGCCGGCCTCTTTGAGCAACACGGAAAGCGGGACCCCGGTCCATTCGCTGCAACTGGTCATGCCGTGGATGAACTGGACCGGCAACCCCAAGTTCGGATCGCCAGCACCATGGATCGCGGGAGAGCTGTTTCCATGGCATTCCAGGAAATGAATCCGGGATACGGAAGGCAGCTGCTTCAGTTCCTCCACGGTGAAACTCAAAGGACGATCCACCAAGCCGTGGATCGTCAAGCGATGTTGCCGCACATCGATTTCGGGAAACTCTGACGAGTGCTGTTGCATGAAGTGGAGGGAGGCCGGCGTGATGATGCCCGCGTAATCCTGAAGCGGGGTGTAGTGAGTCATGTGATCGATGGTGTATCTGGCCCCTCGGCGCGGGAGCTCGCCGTGGAGGTGTTGTGCTTGAGCTGACTGGCCCCTCACGGCCAATCCTGCGCCTGTAGCCACACCAGCCAGTGCAGCCGTTTGTTTCAGGAACCGTCTCCGGCTAGATCGATTGGAATTCATGATTCCTCCGGAACATCTGTACAATCACGCTGCTGCCGCTCAGAGGCCGGATAGGTAACGCGCCATCGCCTCCCGGTCGGCGGGCGGAATCGCTGCCATCATTTTCATCATGGTAGCATTGTTTTTTCGCTCACCTTCGGCGAATCGGCGCATCGCCTCGACCAGATATTCGTAGCCTTGGCCGGCCAGCCGCGGCGCCGTTGTGTCATGACAACCCTGGCATACAGCGAGTCCAGGGGGCGGCGGCGTGGAGGCGGCACCAGCCGACCGCGCCGGCCATGTCTGTTTCGCGAAATAAGTCGCTGCGACCCTCAGTTCTTCCTGCGTGAGGGTTTTTGCCATCCACAACATGACCTCGTCGTTTCGAGCTCCATTCTCGAAGTCATGCAACTGTTTCACGAGGTAATTTTCCTGCTGACCCCAGATCACTGGAATGGTTGCATTTTTGCGCCTGCCGTTCACGTCGTGGCATGCGTTGCAAACACTCAACTTGGCGCTGAATTCTCGATCCGTACTCGGATCTGGGATGATCTCAGCGGTAAGGGCCGGCGCGGCCAGCGCGGCCAGAACGACCAGAACGCCGAAAACAATCTGTGTGCGCAAGAATTTCCTCCCTCGCTTGGGTGTTGTCGGCGAAGTGAATTATAGCCTACGAAACCGGGCGGCGCGGAGTCCTTCGCGCGAGACCCCGGTATGAGAAGCGCAGCAAAGTCCGGTAAAGTGCGGCTAACGTCGCTTTTTCCGCCTGTTTACCGGAGGGTTGCTGGTTCGAATCCAGCTGAGGTAGTTCCCATTGAGCAGATTCAAACGCTTTCGTTCGCGGCACCGGGCGGGGGTACATGCTCGACTGGCGCGAATTATCGGGATAGGATCTCAGCCGGCGGCAATTCACACGAGCACCACGTTAGGAGAACCGAAATGCGTCATTTCGTTGTGATGATTCTGTTCGCCTCCAACACCATGTTGTTCGCTGCCGGTCCGCCTGATCTGTTGGTGGCCATCCGGAATGGCGATCACTCGCAGGTCCGGAAATTGATTGAGGCGGCTGGGGAGGTGAACACCGTGGATAACGATGGCACCACGGCTTTG
>QHWL01000423.1:0-242 GCA_003222555.1 Acidobacteriota bacterium
GTGAAAAACAACAGCTCATCAAGCGCCCATGACGAAAGCGACAACTCAATCGGAAACTCGGTTCCGTCTTTTTTCAGCCCGTGAAGCTCGACCGGCCGTTCGCGGGCAATCCCTTCGAGGTGAGTGGTGCGGTAGCGTTCCGGCATCAATGTGGTGAGAGGGCGACACAGGACTTCATTCTGCTGATACGCAAAGAGTTCAGCCGCCGCGGGATTGCAAAACACGATGGCTCCCGTGATGTC
>QHWL01000423.1:250-3922 GCA_003222555.1 Acidobacteriota bacterium
ACTCCGCGACCGCCCGAAAGCGCCGCTCAGAATAAATGAGGTCGCGCTCGATTTGTCTCCTCGCAGACACATCGTGGGCCACGACCAACACGACCGAGCGTCCGTCGGACTCGAACGTGTGGGATGTGACGTCGACATCCAAGACGACGCCGTCCTTGCGTTGGTGGCGCCATTCGCCCACCTGCTCGAACGGTACCGGCTCGGGCTTGAGATTGTCGTGGAGCTTCCGGAGGTCCGTTGCAGGACGGATGTCGGCGATGGTCATCGCCAGGAACTCCTCGCGCGAGTAACCGTACGCCCGTTGGGCAGCATCGTTGACATCGAGGAAGCAAAGCGTCGACGGATCGTAGATCCACATCGGTATCGAGCTGTTCGCAAACAACCCGCTGACGCTGGGTTCGATGGACCGGGAGGTTTCCATTGTCTGGGCTCACCGTCGAGGCGCTGTGCGGCCGCGCAGAGGAATCGCGCGACGGCGGACCGCGCGAGGGCCGGCAGCCGGCCCCGGTTCCGCGCCGTGTACCGCCTCGGCCTGCTCGGCGTCGAGGGATTTCCGGTAGGCATCCGCCTCGATCCGGATCGCGTCGATCAACTCGAGCCACTGGAGGCTTCGGGCCGGTGCGCAGGCGAGCTTCTCCTCGAGAAGCTTGAGCCGCTCGAGCCCGGCGTCCTGGTCCTGCGAGGGCGAACCCATCACTGCGGCTTCATACGGGGCCGAGGTCCGCCTGGAGGCGTTCTTCGCCGGTGTTCGACGGGGCGTTACGCGAGCCATGAGTTGATCGTTGCGCTGCTGTTCACGGGATAAGTGTACCGACACGCGCGCACCCGCTGCTGTCCAATAGGGCACAACCCCCGCCCGATCTGCGCACTGGCAGCGGCGTCCCCGCACGCGACCTGCGAAGGTTCTCAGTGGGAGGACGATCAACGGAGATTCTGTGCATCGCGGCGCCGGTCTTCAGACCTGCAAGTGTTCACTTTCGAACAGCGCGTTTCGCTCGTCTTGACTAGACTGCCTGCGTGGCTGTTTCAATTCGAGCGCCCATGTTCGACGTCGAGTGTCCCAAGTGCCATTCGCCAAAGGCGGTCCTCGCCTACGAGCACCCGTGGTGCTACTTGTGTCCCCAGTGTGATCACGTCTGGGAGACTTTTCACACGCAGCCGATCCAGCAAACTCTCGGCTTTGTGCTCGATTCGCGCGGTTCTCAAACGTTCGGCCGCAGGACGACGTTAGGGCCGGAATGGTATCGAGCCGTGAGGCGTTCGGTCCCCTCCCGCCAGCCTTGAGGATTCCGTCAGGACCACGGATCTTGACGACGATTTCGGGGCTTTCCTAAAATAGACGCATTACTTCACTCGACCTGGTGGTGGGCCGCCATGCCGTCTGACCGTAATGTTTGTCGCCGACCGAGGCAGGCTACCAGCCGACTTCGAAACCCTGCGCTTCCTCTACCCTGTTCCACCTGCAGCGACGGCGGTCGGTCTCAAGACGCTGTCTTCGATTTTTCGCGGTCGCTGCCTCAACCCACGGGAGGACCCATCATGTCAGGCAGCAACGTGATTCGCTTGGCTTGCGCAGCCGCAGTGCTTGCGTTCGGCACGGCGGCGCTCGCTCAGACCAGTACCGTGAAGGAACGCTTCACCTTTGCGGCCCTCAACGGGAGCAAAGCTGGCCCCGCTGGAGGCAACCGACTGGAACTCGTTGTCAACCGCTGGTCGAGCGATGCCGAGCGGGATCGCGTGTACTCGGCGATTGCGGACAACGTGCAGGACAAGCTCGCCGACGCGCTGGCGGCTTTGCCCGAAGCCGGCTACATCCATTGGCCGGGCAACCTGGAATACATCGTGCGATACGCCAACCGCATCCCCAGACCCGACGGCGGGGAAGATGTGGTGTTGGGCGCGGACGCTCCGTTGAGTCTGTGGTGGGACCCGTCAATCTCCACGCCTTCCACCTCGCCTCGGTTCACGGTAATCCAGCTTCGGCTGAGCAAGGACGGACGCGGCGAGGGAAAGCTGTCGCTGGCGACGAAAGTGACCGCGAGCAAAGAAACCAAGACGTTCGCTCTCGAGGACTACGCCAGGCAACCGGCCATCCTGACCGATGTCCAGCGTGAACGAACCAGCAGTTAGGTTCGCAAATCGCCTTCACAATCATCGATGGCGCGCACGCGATCGACGCGCGCGCGCCATCTGCAAGTGCGCAGCGTCCGGGCGTCGTGGCGCAGGTCTTTAGAACCTGCGAGTACGTAGTTTCCGGCTTCCGCCTTCGCGTGAAGCTTCCGCCATCGCTGAAGCTGCGGCGGACCGTCGTACCCTTCGGCGGAGGCTGGTCGGCGGACCGCCATAGCCTTGGCGGAGGCGGTCAGCCGGACCGGCGACGCACCAGCTGTACGATATTATTGCCCGTCATGAAGCTGGTTGGGGTCCTGTCAGCAGTTTGCGTATTGGGGTTCGCTTTTGCGGCGCCGGCGTCCGCCCATCCTGCGCCGTTCAGCTACCTGGATGTCTCGCTGACCGATGGCGCCTTGAACGTAACCCTCGTGGCGCACAGCTTCGACCTGGCGCACGATCTCGCGATCGAGCCCGCGGAGCGGGTGCTCGACCCGGCCTTCGTGACAGGCCAGACGCGGAGCCTCGTTTCACTCCTCCAGTCCCGTTTCCAGATCCAGGTCGATGGACGTCGGGCCGGCTGCGAGCCATCGGATCGGGTTGAGATCCTCGCGGAGCGGCTGTCGTTGAAGTTCCGTTTCTCGTGCAGCGCCGGCCGGGTCGGCGTGGTCACCGTGCGCGCGCTGATGTTCGCCTACGATCCCAGCCACCAGACATTCCTCAATGTGTACGAAGGTGGCGATTTGAGGACGCAGGCGATCCTCGATCGCAATCACACGACATTCGAGTACTTTGCCGGCACGCGGCAGGGCGTGACCGCTGTCGTCCGGAAGTTCGTGGCGGCCGGAATTCACCACATCCTGATCGGCCCGGACCATCTGTTGTTTCTGGTCGGACTGCTTCTGCTCGGCGGATCGCTGCGGCAGCTGCTGTTGGTCGTCACCGCTTTCACCGTGGCGCACAGCATCACGCTGTCGCTGGCGGCGCTCAATCTCGTGACCCCGTCGGCGCGCCTGGTCGAGCCTGCGATCGCGCTCAGCATCGTGTATGTCGGCGCCGACAACCTGCTCGTGCACGAAGGCCGCGATGTGCGGGCGTGGATTGCGTTCGCGTTCGGATTCGTCCACGGCTTCGGCTTCGCCAGCGTACTGCGCGAGATGGACCTGCCGAGCCGCGCGCTCGGATGGTCGCTGTTCTCCTTCAACCTCGGCGTGGAGATCGGACAGTTGTGTGTCGTGATTGCGGTGGCGGCGGCCCTCGCGTGGCTGCGGTCGCGTAGTGAAGTGGCTGGACGCCGGCTGGTCTTCGCCGGCTCCCTCGTCGTCATGGCGGCCGGAGCGTTCTGGTTCGTGCAACGAGTGTTCTTTCCGGGAGGGATGTCATGAGAGGATTACGGGCTCGAGGGATCGTTCAAGGACCGGAGGATTGCGCGTTTTGTGCTTCCAGCGCCTCGCGCCGCGAGTTTCTGAAGTCGGTGGCCGCCGTGAGCGCAGGGGCGCTGCTGCCCGCGACGTCGTTTCCCGGGCTCCTCGCGCAAGTCGCGTCGCCGGCCGCGGGCATGCT
>QHWL01000423.1:4107-5037 GCA_003222555.1 Acidobacteriota bacterium
CGCCTCACCCGGGAATGCAACGAATATACGGCGCGGCTCGCCGCGGACTATCCCGGGCGGTTCGGGCTCATGGCCGCGCTTCCGCTGCCCAATATCGATGCGAGCCTGAAAGAGCTCGAGTACGCGTTCGATACGCTGAAGGCGGACGGCCTCGGCCTGTTCACCGTCTACGGCAAGAAGTGGCTGGGCGATCCGATCTTCAATCCGATATTCGAGGAGCTCAATCGCCGCAAGGCCGTCGTGTATACGCACCCGAACACCTCCGACTGCTGCAGGAACCTCGTGCCGGGTGTCGGCGACGGGGCGATCGAATGGGGAACCGACACGACGCGCGCGATCACGCTGATGATCTTCGGCGGCGCCGCCGCGCGCTACCCGAACGTCCGCATGATTTGGTCGCACGGCGGCGGCACGATGCCATTCCTGGTGGAACGCTTCGTAGGCATGGCGAACTCAGCCCAGAACAAGCCGAAGTTTCCACAGGGTTTTCAAGGGGCCGCTGGAAAGTTCTATTACGATACGGCGCAGGTCGCGAATCCGGCGGCGATGTCGGCGCTCAGCAAAGTCGTGCCGGTTTCTCAAATCGTCTTTGGAACCGACTACCCGTACCGCACCCCAGCTGAACACGTCAAAGGGCTGAAGGACTGTGGCGTCTTCAGCGCCAGAGATCTTCAGATGATCGATCGCGAGAACGTTTTACCGCTGTTTGCGAGATTCAAGGCCTAGGCTGACGCTAGTTTCACGAGCCGTTTCATCACGCCGTCGTGGAGGCGGGGTCGGCGCGCTATCAGCGGGTGCCGGTCTTCGCGCGCTGCTCCCGCCGCTGCAGCGTGGTCGTCAGATTGCGTCGCGCTTCGGCGAATTGCGGCTGCAACGCCAGCGCCTGCTGGAACTCGTCGATGGCCCCGTCCAGCTTGCCCTGCGAGGCGA
>QHWL01000423.1:5059-9913 GCA_003222555.1 Acidobacteriota bacterium
AGCGAAGTGAGGCGCGAAACTCGTCGATGGCTTCGTCCAACTTGCCCTGCGATGCGAGCACGATGCCCAGGCCGTCGTGGATTTCAACGGCATCGGGCGTCACCCGGAGTGCCGCGCGAAGTTCGTCGATGGCGCCGTCGTACTGACGCGCGTCGAGAAGGATGCCGGCTAGAGCGTAGTGCGCCCGACTGTTACCCGGGTCGAGCTGCAGGGACCGGCGCAGGTGGACGATGGCTTCTTCGCGCGCCTGGTGCGAAGCGAGCGCGAGACCCAGATTCCCGTGCGCCGAGGCGGAATCTGGTTCGAGGCGCAGCGCTTCGCGAAACTCCGCGATCGCGCCATCGAATTCGCCTTTGTCCGCGAGCGCGGAGCCAAGGATGTCGTGCATCTTCGCCGATTCGGGGACGAGGGCGCCCAGATAGGCGCTGCCGTCGACCCGGCGCGTCCCACCCTCGGCGAGGAGGCGCGTGCGAGCCGCTTCGCCTGGCGTCGCCGCGTAAGCGCGCTCGAGCAGAGCAAGATACGTGTCGAGCCCCAGCACCAGAGGCGCCGGCTTCCCGTCCGCGAAGCATTTCGGGCACCAGGCCGCGACCTGTCTCAAGTCAGCGACAGACGCCGGTAGACCGTCGCCAAAAGTCAGCAGCGATCGCACCCCGTATTCCTGAATCGGACGATCGTCGGTAACCGGAGCCGAATTCCGAGTCGCGGCCGAAAGGTTCTGTGGCGAGGCGAGAAAGGCGCCGACGATCTCTCGCACGCTGCCGAGGTCGAGCCGTTGCAAATCGGCCTGCAGCGCCGGAGCGTTCGCCATGGCGCTGGCCACCCGGGCGGGATCGATCTCGATGCGCGAGTCGTTCGCGCCCACGAGCAACAGGTCGGCTTCAGCGCCCGAGACGAGCACGCTCTGCGGGAAGACGTCGAGGAACGCGCGAATCATCGCCAGGGTCGACGCCGCCGGCACCTGATACACCGGCAGCCATTGGCTCATGAAGCCCTTCGGTTTGAGGCGCGTCCTGGCCAGAGTGTAGAACTCCTCGGAATAGAGGGCCGCCACTCCGGCCTCCGCAATTGGTGGCGGTTCGAGCGTGATCAAATCGTAAGAGCCCGGGCGCTGCATTTGCAGGTGTTGCCGCCCGTCGTTGACATAGACGGCCACCCGCCGATCGTTCAGCACCTCCCCAATCGAATTCTTGAAGTAGCCTGCGTGCGTCAGGACATGCCTGGAGAGATCCACCACCTCGACGCGTCGAACGGAGGGATGAAGCGTCGCTGCCTGTGTGGTATTGCCTACCCCGAAGCCGATCACGAGAACGGTCTCCGGGTTGTCGGCCGAGAGAAGCGGAATATGAGCGAGCGCACGCATGTAGCGCTGCGAAAACGGCGCCGTCGACGACATCCGATGTCCGTTGGTGAAGAGGGTTCGGCCGGTGCCTGGCGCGTCCGTGATGGCAATGACCTCGGTGAGGCCTTCGCTCAAGGCGAGCAGCCGCTCGCTCCCCGTTGGACGTGCGAGCGCCCGCGTGATCAGGTAATTGGAAGGCAGCAGCAGCCACAGTCCGATGCCGCCGCCGGCGACGGAGATTGAGACCGCGAAAGCGAGGGCACCTGTCGATAAGGTCGGCCCCACACTTGCGAGATAGAGAGGCACGGCCAACGCCGCTGCGGCGGTCAGTATGGTGGCGGTGCCCTGGATTCCAAAAACGGGCAGAAGCAGGAAGCCGGCCGCCAGCGATCCGCAGACGGCGCCGACAGTGTTGGAGAAATAGAGTACGCCTGCGCGACGTCCGACCGAGCGTTCGGCGCGCTGGATGATGGCATTGGCCAGCGGGAATGCGAGTCCCATCAACAGCGCTGGTATCAGAACCTCCAACAGGATCGGTTTCGCGTTGAACCATAACTCCTGAAGCGTCCGCGCCAAGTCAGATTCCGCGCCGGGCGGCGCCGCGACCACATGACCCACCGCTGCTAGATAAGCGGGATTGGCGAACGCCGCGTCCTTGATGTTCCCCAAACTGGCCGTGGCCAGCCCCAAAAGAGTGGAGGCGACGAAAAGGCCCTGTACGATCATCAACCACTGCGCCGGCCGAGCGGTGCGGCGAAGCAGGAAGCCTCCGGCAAGCGAGCCCGCACCGATGCCGACCAGGATGACCGTGAGCAGTAGGGAGAACACGGCTCGGAATTCGCCCAGCAGGAGCGTGAAATGACGGAACCAGAGGATTTCCATCCCCATCGCCGCGAAGCCGGACAGCGAGAGGGCTGCGCTGGTCCATGCGAGAACCGACGATGCCGGCGGCGACAGGGCCACGGTTTGAGTACTGACGCCAGCAACAGCGCGCTTGACAGCCTTGCCGGCCGGTGCCAGCGTCGCGCCTGACGCCTGGGCGCGCGCCAGACCGAACGCGCCCGCCGCCGCAACGATGTTGAAGAACACCGCAAGCATCTGGGTGCCTTGAAGACCGGCGGCAGGCACCAGCAAAAAGTCCGTCAGAAAGCAGCCCAACGCCGCGCCCGCGGTGTTGACGCCGTAGAGAACGGCGATTCGCCGGTTCCCCACCTCGAGGTCCCTTCCGACGAGATGGCGAATGAGCAGAGTCAGCGTGCCGCCCATCAACAGCGTGATCGGCGTGAGCAAAACGATGGCGATCGCTCCGCGGGCGACGTAGGAGGCCGTCGAGAGGACGTACCAGCCGTTCGCGTCGCGCAAGTAAGAGGACACGAGCGCCGAGACTCGACCCAGGTGAGGCAGGAGCATCGAGATGGCAAGGCCCATCGAGCCGACCACCAGCTCGAAATAGCCGTACGCCTTGAGCAGCGACTCGGGCCGGGCGGCGTAACGCCGATCCGCCCATATTCCAACGACGTAGCTGCCGACGCCCAGCCCCAGCATGAACACCGCGATTACGAGGGATGCGGAGTAGACGGTATTGCCGAAGACATTGCCAAACACCCGGACCCAGACGACCTGATAGATCAATCCGCTGAGGCCGGAGCAAAAGAAGAGGAGATAAATGAGGCCGGTCATGCCGTCCCCGGTGGCTAAACCCTGGCCAGGAAAACACGAAAACACGAAACCAACCCTTTATTCTTCTTCGTGTCTTCGTGATTTCGTGGTTGCATTTAAGGCTGAAGGCTCCCTCAAACAGAACGGGCCGGGCAGGATTTCCTGCCCGGCCCCATGATGTTAGCAGCAGCTTGCGGTGTTCCGCGAGCCGATCAGAACGTGGCCCGGAACCCCAGCTGCATCATGCGCGGCTGATAGGCGAGAACATTGTTGAACGCCGGCGAGCCAAGGTGCAACACGCCATTTGATCTCGCCACAGTTGTTTCGCTGATGGTGAAGGTTCCGAAGTTCTGGTGATTGAACGCGTTGAACACTTCGAAAATGCCGTCGATCCCCACGCGGCCGGTGATCCTGAACCGCTTCTGGACGCGCATGTCCACGCGGTGGATGTTGGGGTTGTTGATGCCGTTGCGCGGGATGATAGAGCCGTCGGCGCGCACGCGGGTGATGGTGTTGTTCGACGAAATCGGATCCACCCCGGCCGTCGCGGTGTTGTACCCGTTGTCGCCGAAGAAGTAGAGCCCGCTCACTGAATGCCATGGGTGGCGTCCAGGATGCCGTTGAAGACAAAACGATTGCGCTGATTGGTGCTGAGATACCATTCGTCCGCGATGACCTCGTTCAACACTACCGGCACGCTGCAGGTGAACCCGCCAGACGCCGTAATGGTCGTCGGGTACTGGCATCCGGGCTGGCGCGGCGTGCTCTGATAATCGTACTCGCGCGAATACAGATACGTCGCCGAGCCCTGCCAGTGGTTGCTCATCCGCTTGGTGACCGCCGACTGCCACCCGTAGACGTTGGCCGAGGCCGTTCTCATGCGCATCGTAATGGCATCCCATCCTGGGTACGGTTTCTTGGAACGATCAGTGTAGGCGTAGTTGAATCCGGTGGCAGGATTGAAGGCCTGATTGACGTTCTGGCCATTCTGCGCGCCGCGGGTATCGTTGATGGTGAAGTCGGACTCAACTGAGATCGTCGTTCCCAACTGGCGCTGCAATCCGACGGACGACTGATAGCTGTAGGGCGTCGTCGGATTCGGCGGCGACAGGATATTGATGATGCGGTTGAACTTGCATGAGTTGCGTGCGGCACACCCGCTCGCAACGTCGGCCTGCCACGAGGCCATGGCCTGCGCGTAGGTCGGGATGGGGCCGTTGAACGGATTGGCCGCGAAATCGGTCCGGCCGTCGTTGTTCACTTGAGGATGGATTTCTCCGGCGTAGAGCATCGTCCACATAGCTTCGTTGTCGTCGGGGGCGCCGTAGTACTTCCCGTACCCGCCTCGCAACACCGTCTTATCGTTCAGGGAGTACGTGATGCCCAAACGCGGCCCGAAGTTTGTCTTGTCCGACGGGCGAGCAGCGAAAAGCGGTGCTATCGCGGTCTGCAGTTCTTGCCCGGTGGAGAAGTCGTAACGAAGCCCCAGGCTCAACGTCAACTTGGATAACTCCCAGTTGTCCTGCGCCCAGCCGGAATAGACCTGCCGCTTGTTATACACCTTCATCTGCCCGAGGCCGACCGTATAGTTCCTCGTGTTCCGGGACAACGCAGCCAGGTTCCAGGTGTTGACGTCGTTCCACACCGGGATTATCTGCTCGATACTCGCGGGAATGGGAACACCTACCGCCTGCATGTCGTACTGGCCCATGCAAATGTTGCAAACGAACACATTCAGCAGGTCGGCAATGTACTCACTCCCGAGCTTCACGGTGTGACGTCCCGCCTTGTTGAACGTCAACGTGAAGTCGTCACGAATGTTATAGGGATCCGAAACCCATTTTTGAGGCGAG
>QHWL01000424.1:0-2415 GCA_003222555.1 Acidobacteriota bacterium
CCAACCCGATTTGACCGGTATCTGGGAAGTCGTGAACTCGGCCGCCTGGAATATCGAGGACCACTCGCCGAGCCTTGGAGTCCCTGGCGGGTTTGGTGTCGTCGAGGGAGGTACGCTCCCGTACCTGCCCGCCGCGCTGGCCAAGAGAAAAGAGAATTTCGAAAGGCGTGCGACCGCGGACCCCGAGGCCAGCTGCTACCTGCCAGGGGTGCCGCGCTCGACCTACCTGCCCTACCCGATCGAAATCGCGCAGTTCCCCGACATGGTGATGATCTTCCACGAGTATCTGACCATATCGCGCCAGATTCACCTCAGTGGGCAGCATCCCGATCCCGAGGTGAATGAGTACTGGATGGGGGATTCGCGCGGCCGATGGGATGGAAACATCTTGGTCGTCGACGTGAGCAATTTCAACGATCGGACGTGGTTCGACCGAGCGGGGAATTTCCACAGCGATGCTTTGCATGTGATCGAACGTTTCACACCCACCGACCGCGACCATCTCTCCTACGACGTGACGGTCGAGGACCCGAAGGTATTCAGCCGACCGTGGAAGATGAGCATGCCGCTCTATCGTCGCCAGGAAAAGAACTTTCGTCTCCTGGAATATGAGTGCTACTCATACATGGAAGAAGAGGCTAGAAAGGGCAACCTCAAGCTCCCGTGGACCCACTTTGGATTTGAGGGGACGCCAGAAAAGTGACGCCTCTTTTCATGTATTCGAGGTATCCGATGTCGAATCGAAATTTTGGATTACTGTCGACGATAGGCGCCGTCGTGGTGATGTTTTTGGCGCCACCGCCAGCGGCAGCTCAGCAGCAGCCGTACACTCCGCTTATCCCATGCCCCGTGAAAGATACCAAGAGCAAGCGTCCCTTGACCGCCCTGCCCGACCGCGTCATCGAGCCAAAGCGGACCTCGGAAGGCTGGCCGGACCTCCAGGGAACTTGGACGAGCGGTGCGTATCCCGGGGGTTCTCAAGACAGCATCGAATCCGGGTGGGACCCGGCGGATATTGTGGTGAGAGGCGTGTGCGGAGAGCTGACGACCAACACGGGCCCTCAAGCCAGTCTCCTGATCGATCCGATGCACGGCTTGATCCCCTACCGACCGGAGGCGCAGGCCAAGCGGATGGAGGACCTCGCCGCCATGTATGCCCCGACCAAACGGATGGAAGTGGACGTCGACATCCGGTGCTTTCCCCGCGGCGTGCCGCGTGCCAGCACGTTTGGAGGCTTGGAGCTTCGATATATGCCGGGAGCTGTCATGATCAGCGACGGCTTCGGCGAGCACTACACGTGGCGCATCATCCCGATGGACGGCCGCCCACACCTCAGCGAGAACGTCAAGTTATATATGGGCGACTCAGTCGGCCACTGGGAGGGCAACACCCTGGTGGTCGAGACCACCAATAACCGCGAAGGAACCTGGTTCGACAAGCACGCGAGCTTCCACAGCGAAGAGATGCGCGTTGTCGAACGCTGGACGCTGGTCGACCAGGACACGCTGTACTACGAAGCCACCATCACCGACTCGACGGTGTTCACCCGGCCCTGGAAGCTCGCGTCGACCTACGATCGGAACAAGAACATGAACAGGGCGACTCAAGAGTCCACGTGCCATGAGGGGGGTGAACGGTTCATCGAGACCGTGATTCGGACGGGGATGCGCGCCCGCGCGGCGGGTCTCAAGGGCTACGCTCTTCATGTAGACTTGGCGACTGGAAAAGCGATCCGTCCCGAAGAGCAGAAATATCTGGATGAAAACGGCCAACGGACCTCTTATGCGCCCTTGCTGCCCGACCAGGCAGCGCCCGACCAACCGCCAGTGGGTCCCGGCAAATAGCGATGCAGCAAGCATGTGCACGACGGCAGCGTCGCACTGAGATCGAGCGCCCGCGAGGGCTGCCAGATCCGCTTATCATCGGGCAATTGTGAAAGGAGATGGACGATGAAGAGGCTTTGCTGTCGTCGCTTCTTGGCGCTCACCTTGGTCGCCGCTGCCGGTATGCCGCGCGCTTTCGCGCAATCGGCCGCAGCGGGAGACGACTCGGTCACTCTAGAGATATGCGCGTTCGAGTGACGTGATGAACTTCACATCCGCTACGTGCTTTCTCGAGAGACGGTCATCGTTCGTGATGAACAGATCGACGCCAGCGGTCGCCGCACAAGCAAGCTGGATCACGTCTGGCGCCTTAATGGTGCGATCGGCGCGAATTGCTGCATAACGCGGCGCGCTGGCCGCATCGAAGGGAAGAACCGTGGCGGTCTGCCGAATCGTCGCTTCATGATCGCGAACGGCCGCTTCGCCCTTCTCCCAGGGCTTGACCAGTAATTCGCCCAGAGTCAAGGCCGAGGTGAGCAACTGATCACCTCGTTCGAGCATCCTCGACCGCACCTGCCTCACACGGGCCGC
>QHWL01000424.1:2439-6027 GCA_003222555.1 Acidobacteriota bacterium
TACACGAAGAGGTTGGTATCCCAGAAGACGCGGGTCACTCAAAACCTTCACGGAGTTGTCGGACGTAATCGTCCGGATCCACGGCTTTCCAGAGATCGCGGTGGCGCGCGGCCAGCGCAAGCAGCGGATCCTTGGGCGAGGCGGGCACCCAGTCATGCTCGTACCAGTCCAGCAACCGGTGATACTTCACGGGAATCTCGGTGCGGTTCGGCACGATCTTTCCCCCTTCGCGCCTCGGATCATAAGGGTCGCCCGGACGAAACAGGCGCCGACGAGATGGCGCGGTCTCGAACAGCATGCGGTAAGTGCCCGGGTTTGGCGGGCGATTCGCGACGCAGTGCACCGACAGGTGAGGGTAGACCCCCGGCCGCTTGTCGTCGGTCAGGCCCTCGCGCACGACGCGGGCTTCAATTTCCTTCAAGCTGAAATCAGCCGCCCGAGGATGTTCGCGGTGCAACAGCGCCGTTGCGATCCACACCTCGTCCGCGACTCTGATCCCTGCGGTAACTTTTCCCATGCCGATATTGTATTTCCAATATTATTGGAAATCAAGCAATGATCGTGCCGTCCAAAAACCCGGCTGCCTCGCGTCTTGATCTCTTGCGCACCCCACACCATGTCTACTTCGCCGATGGCCGCGTGCGCGCTTGGTCTGACCCTTCTCACAGGCTCAGAACTGGACTGTAGGTCAATGCGCCTTAAGGGACCGGCTGAACCAGCCGTCGCCGCACTTCGCTCGAGGAGTTCGCGAATTGGTGCCCGCCGAGGAACCCAAGACTCAGTCTAATCGCGGTCGACTTCATGGAACGCGCCGGTCGTAAGCCGACGTCATTCGCTATAACCCTGTCGTCGACTTCGCCATGGCGACTATGTTACGTTTCACACGCACGAGACTAGAGAGTTGGAGGCCCAACATGCGAGACCGCTTCAGAGGCTCGATGATTGCCGTCGCCACAGCCGCCGTAACCGCCGTCGTCACGCTTTCGGTGATACGTACGTCGGGTCAGGCCACGCGACCGGCACGTACGGTGGACGGCAAGCCCAACTTCAATGGCATTTGGCAAGTGGTGAACGAGGCCAATTGGGATCTCCAGGCTCATGAGGCGCATGCCGGAGCGATGATGCAACAAGGCGTGTTCCCGTACCCGTACGTTCAAGTGCCAGCGGCACCGGTGCTCGCCCTCGGCGCGGCCGCCGGCGTTCCCGGGTCGCTCGGCGTGGTGCAGGGTGACGGTCAGATTCCGTACAAGTCGGAAGCGTTGGCTAAAAAGAAGGAGAACGCTGAACACTGGATCGACCGGGATCCGGAGCTCAAATGTTATCTCCCGGGCATCCCGCGGGCGATGTATCTGCCCTATCCCTTTCAGATTATCCAGAGCACGACCAAGATCCAGATGGTCTTCGAGTTCACGAACGCCACTCGCATCATCCACCTCGACCAGGTGGAGGGACCGCCCGACGATCTCTGGATGGGGCACTCAGTCGGGCACTGGGAGGGGGACACCCTGGTCGTCAACCTGACCAATTTCAACGACAAGACATGGTTCGACCGGGCGGGCAATTTCCATAGCGATCAGTTGCACGTGGTCGAACGGTTCACGCCGATCTCGCCCGACGCCATCCAGTACGAAGCCACCATCGAGGATCCTCAGGTGTTTACGCGGCCATGGAAGATCAGCATGCCCCTCTATCGTCGTTTGGAACCGAATGCGCAACTCATCGAGTACCGGTGCCAGGAGTTTGTCGAAGAGTTCTTGTATGGACATCTTCGCAAGCAGCAATTGGTCAAACACTGGGAGGGCGACACCATCATCGTGGACATCACGCGCAGGATCCCGCCGGGTGAGAAGCTCTATGAACGGTAAGCAAAACAAGTATGAGACGCGCCAGTCACGGGAGGTGTGAGATGGGGTATGAGATGAGGGCGCGATTACTCCAGTTGATGGGTGTCGGGGCCACGATTACAGTCGTGTCGCTGATCATGGCCACTGTCGGGTGCCAAGCCCAGACGACCACCGGAAAGGCAGGCGCTGCGGCGAAGACGAGCCCGGCGCCCAAGACGCCGTGGGGCGAGCCGGACCTGCAGGGTCTTTGGACCATCGAACGGGTCGTCCCGCTGCAACGACCCGCCGGGATTACAAGAGAGTTCTACACGGAAGAGGAAACCGCCGCCCTGGATGTGCGGCGAAGCCAAAAGTCAGTCTTTGGTAATGCTGTTCGCCAAAAGCGGGGGAGCGAAGCCGATGTTAGCGGTGCCTACAATGCGGTCTTCACTTCGCAGAGGCCTACGGGCCGGCGTACGTCGATGATTATCGATCCGCCGGATGGGAAAGTTCCTCCCTTGACGCCGAAGGCGCAAGAGCAGCAAGCCGCATTCCGCGAATACCAGCGCGCCCTCGTGCAAGCCACGGATGTTTGCAAGAACGGCGACCTGCCCGGCTGCAAGCCCGGGCCGCCGTCACCACGGCGATCAGAGCCGCCGCCCGCGTACCCGGCGGCTGGAGTCGGCCCACTCAACCGCGCCGACGGTCCAGAGGACCGCGGCCTGAGTGAGCGTTGCATGGGTGGGGGCCTGCCAGACTTTCGGGGTGGCTTCACTGGCATTCACCGTCGGATCGTGCAGTCGCCCGGCGTCGTCACCATCTTCTACGATACGGGCCAAGGCCAGGGGTGGTCGCGCGTCATCCCCATCACCGACCGTCCGCATCTTCCATCACAGATCCGCCAGTGGTGGGGGGACTCGCGGGGCCACTGGGAGGGAGACACGCTGGTCGTCGACGTCACCAATTTCAGTCCCAAGACGGATTTCCTCGGATCCCGCGAGAATCTGCATCTCGTCGAGCGCTGGACCCGTACCGGCCCGCAGATGATCGAGGCCGTGAGCACCATGGAGGATCCGACGACGTGGACGAGACCGTGGACCGCGATCCAGGAATTCAATCTGCAAGATAACTTTCGGAATCGAATCTACACCGAGCCCCGCTGTCACGAAGGAAATCAGGGACTGCTGGGGATCCTTGCTGGCGCGCGCGCCGTTGAGAAAGCTTTCGAGGCGGGGCGCGGGCCTCATCCCGCTACATTGTGCACCGGCTCATGTGCCGGCCCTTCCGCTGAAGACCAAGATCCGTTGGCACTGCAATGAGCGGCCGATGGAGTTGCTGCCCGCAAAGAAGGAATTAGAGGTAGTCGACGTTCGCTGCCAGGATGGGTGACATCCCCTTCATGGCAGAGTTTCAGTCTCCGTCCCTCGATGAGGTTATTCGACATGTCTCACTCGGTAAGACTATTAGCAGCGCTGGTGCTGGTGATCGGCACCACTCCGTCATCTGTTCCGGTTGCCGCACAGTGGTTGAGCCATCCGACTCCCGGGGCTCCGCGGACGAGAGATGGAAAGGTCGATCTGTCTGCGCCGACGCCTCGACAGGCGGATGGCAAGCCTGACTTATCGGGTCTTTGGACGGCAGACCGGTTGTGTCCGCCGCCGGGACGCGATTGTGGGAGGAGCCGACCGGGACCGTTTGCGTCGCGCGAAATCAACGACATCGGCGCGAGCCTGCCGGGAGGGTTGCCGTACCAGCCTTGGCTGGC
>QHWL01000424.1:6238-6399 GCA_003222555.1 Acidobacteriota bacterium
GCTGGCGGCGCTCGTCAAAGAGCGGACGGCGAATCATGCCAAGGACGATCCGCATGTCCGGTGTTTTCCAGATTTTTTCTTGCGTGCATACGGACTTCCTCACTTTTTGAAGTTCATCCAAACTCCGGCTCTTCTTGTGGTGCTTAACGAGATGAACGCGA
>QHWL01000425.1 GCA_003222555.1 Acidobacteriota bacterium
GTAGCCGCCGACGCCGATAACCAGCTGCGGCCGACGCGTCGACACGATGCGCCACGCGTCGGCGATGCCGAGCGGAACGAGCGTCAGGCCACGCGCGCGGTCCAAGATCGACTTGCCTTTCAAGCCGCGGCTGCGAATCAAGTCGAGCGCGAAGCCTTCGCGCGGGACAACCCGCGCTTCGATGCCGCGCGCTGTGCCCGCAAACGAAACCCGCGCGTCCGCTCGACGGGAGACGAGCTCCCGCGCCACGGCGATCCCAGGGTACAAGTGCCCGCCCGTGCCCCCGCCCGCGATCACAATCCTCAAGGGGCCGGAAGTCTCTTCCGTTCCGCCACGACCGGGCGACGCAGTCATCACGAAAAAGACTCCCGACCCCGAGATTCGCGGTTTCCTCCCTCATGCGCCCGGCGATCCGTGCTGCGACACGTTGAGAAGGATTCCCATCCCGAGCAGATTGATCAGCAACGACGACCCGCCGGCGCTGACAAAAGGCAGCGGAATGCCCTTCGTCGGCATCAGGCCCAGCACCACGCTGATGTTCTCGAACGCCTGAACGGCCACCATCGTCGTCAGCCCGAGGGCGAGAAACGCGCCGAAACTGTCGGGCGCGAGCAACGCGACACGCAGACCGCGCCACGTGATGACGCAGAAGCACAGCAGGACGGCTGTCGCGCCCACCAGCCCAAGCTCCTCGGAGATGACCGAATAGATGAAGTCGGTGTGCGCCTCCGGGAGATAGAAGAGCTTCTGCACGCCGTTCATCAACCCTTTGCCCCACACGCCGCCAGTGCCAACCGCGATGAGCGATTGAATGATTTGAAAACCGTCTCCGAGCGGGTCGTCCCAGGGATTGAGAAACGCGAGCGTGCGGCGGCGCCGGTACGGCGACCCCATCACGACGACGTAAATGACGGGCAACGCGGCAAGCACCGCGCCCAAAATGTAGCGGTAGTTCAGTCCCGCTCCAAAGATCATGACGGCGGCAATCAGCATGAGCGACACCGATGTGCCGAAGTCGGGCTCGAGCATGATGAGCCCCATCAGAGCGACGACGACGACGCCGATGGGCAGCAGGGAGTACCAGACGTCGTCGATCCGGTGCATGCGCCGTTCGAGCAGGGCGGCGATGAAGAAAATCGCGCTCAGCTTCGCCAGCTCGGAGGGCTGCACGCCGATGCCCCCCAGGCCGAACCACCGCCTCGCGCCGTTCACCGGCGGGCTGAAGAGAACCGCTAGAAGGCCCAGAGCCACAAACGCCAGCGACGACCAGATGAACACCGGTTCCTTGTAGTTGCGGTAGTCGACGCGCATGACGATGCCCAGCACCGCAACGCCGAGCGCCGCCCACATGCCTTGTTTGATGAGAAACAGGTACGGGCGCTGATAGCGCTCGAACGCCATCACCGCAGAGGCGCTGTAGACCATTACGATGCTGAGGCCAACCAGCAGGATGGTCGCGAGGAACAGCACCCTGTCCGACTTGAGCTTACGAGCCATGGCCCCCTATAAAGCCGGGCCGAACTTCGCCCGACACATTCCCTGGCGTTTTGCCGTGACCCCGGGCACAGTCCCGTAGCCCCGGGGCGCATTTCGCGCGACGTCCTGGCGCCCGCCGAAGCCTTGCAGGCGGCGGTCGGCCGGACCTACGATCGTGAGCGGTCAGCAGTCATCAGTCGGCCACGGATGAAGGCACCAGCTTCGCAGGCCGGGGCAGCCTGCGTTCCCAGCAGCCAATCCTTCACCGCGGTGAACCGACTGACGACTGCTCACCACTCACAACGCGCGCAGGTCTGACCGCCTCCGCCAAGGCTACGGCAGGCCACCCCAACGCGGCCGCCGCGTCGGGGACCCCGGCGGTCCGCCGAAGCTTCAGCGAAGGCGGAAGACCCGCGCCACGTCCGCCTCGCACGGTCACACCGGTCGCGCGAGCCGCGCGACGTGCTCCTTGAACTTCCTCCCTCGTTCTGCGTAATCGGTGAACATGTCGAAGCTCGCGCAGGCCGGCGCGAACAGGACGACGCCCGACGGCTGCGCCAGCGCGAACGCGTGTTCGACCGCTTCCTCGAGTGACGCCGCCTCACGCACCTCGACAGCACCGGCCAGCGCCTCGCGGACCAGCGGTTTCGCCTCGCCGATCGCAACAACAGCCTTGGCTCTCGACGCGAGCGCGTCCCGGAGCAGCCGCAAATCGCCGCCCTTGTACCGCCCGCCGATAATCGGTATCAGTCCGCCGTCGAAGCTCTCGATCGATCGGAGCGCCGACTCGACGTTGGTCGCCTTCGAGTCGTTGACGAACCGCACACCGCCGATCTGGGCGACGAGCTCCATCGCGTGTTCGAGGCCGCGGAACGACTCGACCGCGGCGGTCATCGCGGCGGGTGTCGCGCCGGCGATGGCGCCGACAGTGGCGGCCGCCATCACGTCGATCACCAGATGCGGACCGAGCAGGTGAATCGCATCGAGCGGCACGAGGCGCTCGGTCGCATCCTCCCGGCGATCGACGATCCAGCGCTCCTCGATAACCGTTCCTTCCGCAATCGGCTCGCGGTGGGCGAAGAGTCGCGTCGCGGCCCGCCCTCGCCGCGCGAGCGCGAGAACCGACGGATCGTCGGCGTTGACAACCGCCCAGTCGCCGGGGCTCTGGTTCTCGAAGATTCGCGCCTTCGCGGCGGCATAGGCTTCCAGGCTCGGGTGGCGATCGAGATGGTCGGCGGAGAAATTCAGCATCACGGCGATCCAGGGATGAAACGACTCGATGTGCTCGAGCTGAAAACTGCTGGTTTCGACGACATGCAGCGTTTCCGGAGTGGACGCCGACACTTGGTCGCTCAGGGGCACGCCGATGTTGCCGCCGACGGCCACCTTGAATCCGGCTGCTTCGAGCATTCGCCCCGTGAGCGCTGTCGTCGTCGACTTTCCCTTCGTACCGGTAATCGCGATGACGCGGCCTCGCAGCCACCTCGACGCCAGCTCCAGCTCGCCGACGACGGGTACTCCGCGGTCACGCGCGGCGCGCACCACCGTTTGCTCGGCCGGCACGCCCGGGCTCAACACCACGAGATCGGCAGCGGTGAACGTCTCCGTCTTGTGCCCTCCCAATTCCAGCTGCACGCCGAGACGGCGAAGCGGTTCCGCCGCAACGGCCTCGTCGCGCGTTTCCGACAGGGTCACGTGCGCGCCGCGCCGCGCCAGCAACTCGGCA
>QHWL01000426.1:0-3560 GCA_003222555.1 Acidobacteriota bacterium
CAAAGTCTTCTACAGCTCGGCTTACGACGCGGGCGGCGCCTTACTCGGCTTGACCGCGCAGAACGGCGAGGTGAAGGCGCAGGAGATTTATTTCACGCGCGAGATGCAAAACCATCACGGCGGCGTTCTCCTCATCAACGGCTACCTGTACGGGTTCAACAACTCGATTCTGACGTGCCTCGAGTTTTCGACCGGGAAGATGATGTGGCGCAACCGCAGCGTCGGCAAAGGCTCGCTCACCTACGCCGACGGTCATCTTTATATCGAGAGTGAAGATAACGTCGTCGGGCTCGCCGACGCGAGCCCGACGGGGTACCGCGAAAAGGGCCGATTCCGTATCCCGGATCAGGGCTTGCCCAGTTGGGCGCATCCGGTTGTTGCAGGCGGCAGGTTGTACATCAGGAACCAGCGCACGCTGTCCGAGTACGACATACGGGCGCGTTGAGGGTGGGGCAGGTGAGTAAACACACACCCCACTTCACCTACCAGACCTACTCGCCCCACCCGCCACAGCTGCCCTACCGGACTATCAGCGCAGATCCAGGCACACCATCACATCCCTGTGCGTGTCGTTGTTGCGGGCGTAGAGCAGGCCGTCGGCGAGCGCAGGATAGCTGCGAACGGTCGGCGGCAGGATCTGAGCATGAGCGATCGGGCGATATGCGTCGGGCGTCGCGGCGGCCATCACCAATTCGCCGGTCTCCCGCATGATGAGCAGCCGATCGCCGGCGAGTAACACCGAACCCGCGTGAAAGCGATCGACACCCCATTTGACGGTGCCGGTGTTCAGATCGACCGCGCGAAAGCTTGGATTGAACTCCTGCCGCCCGTGAAATCCGTACAGGTATCCGTTGGCGTAGACGCTGGTCGCGTAGTGATTCGAGAGCACGTCGTCTGACGACCAGAGCTCGGTGAGCTGGCTTCCTTTCAGCCGGAGCACTGCGGCGCCTGTCTCGTAGGTCGCCGACACGAAGATCAAGTCGCCGATGACGAGCGGCGTCGCCGCGTTGACGGACGCGGCCGACCGCGATCGCCACGGCCGCTGGAAGAGGACGCTCCCCGTGGCCGGGTCGAGACCCACGAGGCCGCTCCGTGTGAAGAACACCGCTTGACGCCGTCCCTCGAAGACGGCGCTGACCGGCGACGAATAGCTCGCTTCGTGATCGGTCGCCGTCCAGAGCACGGCGCCCGTGTCGGCGTTGAACGCGACAATTCCAGCGCCTTTGCCGCCGTCCTTCCCGCCGATGTTGGCGATCACCCGGCCGTCTTCGACGAGCGGAGAGCCTGCGGCGCCGAAAAATCCCTTGCGCACGCCAAAGCGCCGCATCGTATCCACGCTCCAGATTCGCTGACCGGTCGCGAGATCGACGACGTGCAGTTGTCCCTCCGCGCCGAACGTGTACACACGTCCGTTCGCCACGACGGGAATGGCCCGAGGTCCCTCGTCGAAGCCGAAGTCGTCGCGGTAGGCCGTCGCGTACGCGTAACGCCAGCGCGCTGCTCCCGTCCGCTGGTCGAGCGCTTCGACGATTTCCTCGTTCGCGACACGATGAAAGAGGATGACCCTCCCGCCGGCGACGACCGGACCCGCGAAGCCCTGCCCGACGGCTTTCTCCCAGATCTTGCGCGGACCTGCGGCAGGCCACGCGTTGGCCAGCGGCGGTCCGCTGTAAACGCCGTTTCGCTGCGGCCCAAGAATCTGCGGCCAGTCGAGCGGCGCGCCGCGGCCGACGGCGACCAGAGCGGACACGGTGACACACGCCAGCAGTACTCGTCGCATTGGTGAAGAAGATACCACGTCATATACACTGCCGGCATCCTCAGAAAAGCGGCCCTCGCGGTTTCGCCCGTAATGATGTGAAAGGAAAATGCGACGTTTGAACGCAGAGCTCGCAGAGCACGTGAGAAATCCTTGGGCATTTCTTCTCTGCGGCCTCAGCGGTCTCTGCGTTGATCGTGATTTTGCATGTAGTGTCCGGCTTCAGCCGGACTTTTCAGCGCCGCTGTAGCGTGCCTAGATGAATCCGGGCGACGGTGTGCATGTAGCCGCCGACCGCTGCGTAACGGTCGGCGGCGGCAGCCCTGATGTGCTCGAGCGCGCGCTCTTTGTTGCCCAGCGCGTCGAAATACAAGCCGAGATAAAGGTGGGCGTAGAACTGGGACTCCGGCCGGCCCCCTGCCGCCGCCAACACCGCCTCGGGGGCGAGCGTGCCGCGGAACACTTGATAAATCTGCGCCAGGGGCACGCGCGGGTCGGGCCCGACGGGCAGCAAGGCAGCCTTGGCTCTTTCTGGCGACTCTGCTCGGGCGACGCACAGAAAATGCCACGCGGCGTTTTCCACGTCGTCGGGGTTGACGGTGCGGTGCGATTCGAACTGCGCGCGGCAGTCCTGATAGCGCCCGGCGTAGTAGAGCGCGATGCCGCGCTGCCAGAGCTGGGGAGCCTCGTCGGGGACGAGCTTGGCCAAAGCGTCGAATCCGGCGACCGATTCGGCGATGTGGCCGTTTCGGAAATCGGCCACGGCGCGATCGAAGATCGCCTGCGGACGTCCCGGCGGCTGCGCATAGCCGGCGCCGGCGACCGCGGAGTTTGCCTTCGTGCTGATTCGATAAAGGTCGGTGCCGGTGCGAATGAAGATCGACGCGCCAGAAACTGCCATCGAGGCGAGCGTCGCGCCATCGAGCTCGTTTGTGCCGAGCCTGCGAAACTGGGTTCCCGGCGCGATCACGGTTGCGACGCCTTCTTCGCTGAGGAAGTAGATCCGCTGGTCGGCGAAGATCGGCGAGGCAGAGTAGTTGCCGCCCAGCCGTTCCTGCCAGTGGGTCCTTCCTGATTTCGCGTCCAGGCAGGACGCGATTCCCGTGTCGTTCACGACATAGAGTTCGTCGCCCACGAGCAGCGGCGAGGGTGTCAGCGGTGCGCCTCGCCGCAGCGTCCAGGCGACGTGCGTCCTGGTGACGTCGCCGGTGCCGTCCACGCGCACAGCCATGAGCGACGGCTCGTTGAAGCCGGTGGCGATGTAAACGAGGCCGTGGCCGTACACGGGACGAGGCACGTTCGAGAATCCCTCCGGGTAGCCCACGCGCCAGATCTCCTTTCCGGACCGCGGATCATAAGAGGCCGCTCGATACGCCCCCACCGAAACGAGCTCGTCGCGTTCGCCCACGCGGATCACGAGCGGGGTGGAATACGCCTGATCCCACGGCTGCCGGCGGGACGTTTTCCAGCGCACTTTGCCGGTCTGCTTGTCGAGCGCCACGACGAACGCCGTGTCAGCGCCGTCGCAGCTGACGATCAGCAGATCGTCGTACAGCACAGGCGATCCGCCGTTGCCGTGCATCGAGTCGTACGAAAACTGCGCCCTCCACACGATATCGCCCGCCGTCGTGAGCGCGGCCGTGCCGTCCGCGCCGAAGTGCACATATACGCGGTCGCCTTCAACAATCGGCGTCGGGGAAGCGCGGCTGTTCTTGGGATTGATGATGCCGGCATGTCGGATGCGGAACACTTCGGTATTGACGACCTGGCGGCCCGTTTCAACGTCGAAGGCAAGCGTGCG
>QHWL01000426.1:3666-4023 GCA_003222555.1 Acidobacteriota bacterium
TCCACTCGAACGGCACACCACGCTCGGTCGAGTGGCCCTGACCTGAAGGGCCGCGAAACTGCGGCCAGTCTTCGGCCCGGGCAAAGACGGCGACGAGGGCGAAGAGCAGTTGCAGAGCGATTCGACCGACCATATGCGGAAGGCTCCAGTTTCCCCTAGAATACAGTGCTTGAACGGTCCGGCTAAAGGGCGTGTGAAAAACGCGACGTTTGAACGCAGAGCTCGCAGAGCACGCTGAGACATCCTTTAGGCACTTCTTCTCTGCGGTCTCCGCGGTCTCTGCGTTGAACGCGTTTTGTTCACAATCCCTGAAGGCGGACACGGAGGTCACCGCTAACGGAGGTGAGTATGTGCCGC
>QHWL01000427.1 GCA_003222555.1 Acidobacteriota bacterium
TGCCCAACGGACCAGCTGGCGCCCAGCCCGCCGGGAACAGGCCCCTCCTTGCCGATGTCGCGAACCCCTCTAGCACGGCTGGGAACCGCCCCAGCGCCGCCAGCCAGGGGTTCGACGCTCGCATGTGGGGAGGAACCCCGAGAACCCCAGGTCGCCCTAGGGCGGACCTATCCCTGGACCGAGGTTTTAGCTGGCCCTGCACAGGTATTTCCGGCTTGGTGTCCCTTTTTTTCGTCCTTTTCAAGTCACCTATATCTTGCAGCCCTCCCCGAACCCTATCTGTATGAGGATAAGTATGAAACTGCAGCGGTCTGTCCCTCGTTCTTCACAAGGCGACCTGCGTTCGTCTCTGCCCGCGAGGGTCGGTAACCACGATTCAGCGACACATCGATCGAAGCGGCCGTTGGGGCGGAATCAGAGTCAGGCCAACGCCCAGGCCATCGGAGCGGGGCTGGCGCTGGTCAAACCTGGAGCCGCTACCCCCAAGCCCATAACCAACCCCGCACCTGTTCGAAGAATCGGCTACGTTTTGGATCGATTCCCGCGGGCATCACACGACTTCGTGCTCCAGGAAATCCTGGAACTGCAGAGTCGCGGCATCGAGGTGCATGTCTTTTCCCTGGGCCTGCCCGATGGGCGCATCGATGACACGACCGCCGCGCTGGCGCGCCTGCGGGGGCCGGTCAGCTACTTCCTGGCGGAAGAGGAGGACGATGCGATTGGGACGGAAGCCCCGGCCAGCCAAATGATGTCGACCCAGGCGTGCTGGATTGCGAACCAGATCACGTCAGCGCGCATCGAGCATTTGCACGCCCATCTGGCGGCGGGACCCTCCGATGTGATTAAAGAGGTCAGACGGCTCACCGGCGTCCCGTACAGCTTCACAGCCCATTCCGAGGGGCTGTATGAAGAAGAGGCGGATTTCCGGGTCCTCCGCGAGAAGGTGGAGGAGGCGAAATTTGTCGTCGCGATGACGGAATTCGATCGCGGGCACCTGCTCAGGGTATGCGGGGCGGACGTGGGCGAGAAAATCCAGTCGATCCACATGGGCATCGACCTGGACGAGTGTCGGTTCTCCGCTGCCGAATGCCACGATTCAGACTCAGTGCTGGCGGTGGGTCCCCTGGTCGAGAAAAGCGGGTTCGCCGATCTGATCGATGCCATTGCCATGTTGCGTGACCGTGGCCACTCCGCGCGCTTGACAATCGTCGGCGAGGGCGAGCTCGAACAGGATCTCCGCGCCCAAGTTCAGCGCTATGGGCTCGGTGACCGTGTGACCTTGCTCGGGGGAAGATCGCGACACGAGCTTGGCATTCTCATGAGGGTGCATACCGTGATGGCGCAGCCGTGGGTCGCCGACGAGCGCGACCGCGATGTGCTGGCCAACCTCGTGCTCGAAGCGATGGCGGTCGGGCTCGTGGTCATCTCCATCGACCTGCCCGGTCTCTGCGAGCTGGTCGACGACGGCATGAACGGGCGCCTCATCAGGCCCCGCGATCCACTGTGGCTCGCTGGCGCGCTGGAAACGCTGCTCGATAATCCGGGCTTGCGCCAGCGAATGGCTCTGCACGCCAGAGCTCAGGTTGAGCGACGGTACGCCGCCGCCAGCAATGCATCGGATCTGGCGCGGTTGTTCAACGAAACCGTCATCGAGAACAGAATCGCGACGTAAAGATTCGGATTACCAACGGTCAACGCCGAGGCCACAGAGGTTGTTCAGCCAGAAACACCTGCGCGCTCTGCGTTGATCGTTTTCTTGTTTTCCCGCCTGACGACCGCTCCCCTTCCAAACCTCCACGTTCCCATCACGACAGCCACGGACGCTCTTCTCGCTGAAGAGGGAAAGTACCGCGAGTCGCGAGCTTCGTTCGGTTAGAGGCCGGACGAGGACAGCGATTCTGCGTCTGCCGAAGGAAGCATGAAGTTGTAGTCGTCGATCGCAATTGCGGAGCCAGGCCACGGCTCATTTTTGGATGGCGAGATCGTCCGCACCACTCGGCCGCGACAGGAGACTTCAGGGCGTCCGCTGCCGGGAGCGGCAACCGGCAGCGCAAGGCGGATTTCGATGTCGGTGTCAACCTGCACCGAATCTTCGGCTCGAAACAAAACCCCCGAGCGCGAGATGTTCTCAGTCTTCCCCACGTGCCACTGGGGATCCCCGACCCGCCGGTAGCGCACGGAAAGATGAAGAGGAAATCGGGAGGCCCGCATGTGCGCTATGGGAACGAGGCCACGACTTGGTAAGGCACCCGACAACACTCAGGAGCAATTAGCAAAGCCTGTGCCCGCCTCGACCGATGATAGATTGGGGAAGGTAACGGCTTGAGATGTGGAGTTTACAACGGTAGCGGGAGGCGTGTCCAGATACGGCACACCGACTGCCAACACCTGTTTGCGTACAATCGCTGACTATTTGCGTGCATAATTCCTGACACTGAGGGATAATAAACGACCCCTCACATACAGGCTCGATCTTGACTCTTCGGTCCGGCGGTGCTCGCAGGTAATATTGGTGCGCTCGGCGACTCGATGGGGAGTCGGCTGCCGAGAAACGACAAGGAATGATGATGAATGGCGAGACGATGCAGACAGTGACGAGCCCAATCAAGGTACTCATCGCCGACGACCATCCGCTCTTTCGCGAAGCCTTGCGAAAGCTGCTCGAGACCGATCCGGGGTTTCAGGTTGTCGGCGAAGCAAGCGACGGTCGCGAAGCGATTAGGCTGGTCCGCGAGGTGAAGCCGGATGTCCTGCTGCTCGATCTGCTCATGCCGATCATGCCCGGCTTAGAAACCCTCCGCGAGCTCTCGAACATGACTCCTCCGACCCGCACGCTGCTCCTCACTGCGGAGGTGGGCGATTCTGACGTGATCGAAGCGCTGCAATTCGGCGCGCGCGGCGTCGTGATGAAGCAGTCCGCCAGCGACATGTTGTTCAAGAGCATCCGCACCGTCATGGCCGGCCAATATTGGGTGGGACGGGAATGCCTGGGCGAGGTGATTGACAAGATGCGCGCTCGGGCGGCCGCGTCCGGCCCCGACCCGCGCCGGCCGACCTTCGGCCTCACCCCTCGCGAGCTGGAGGTCGTCTCCACCGTGGTGGAAGGCTATCCGAACGGCGACATCGCACAGAGATTTTCCATCAGCGTGAAGACCGTGAAGCACCATCTCACGAACATCTTCGATAAGCTCGGAGTGTCGAACCGTCTCGAGCTGGCCCTTTTCGCGGTCCACCACCGTCTCGAATCGGCCGTATTGCAACAAGGCTGCGACTCCAACCCGCAAAATCCACGTTAGCGCAAATTTCACTTGCGCGTAGTTACGACCACACGGTTCTCCTGTTCGCGAGGAGCCGCCCCGAAGGCCGCCAAATGCCGCCGCAGAAATTCCGACGATCGTCCGGTGCGCCGGGAGGTTGCCGGCGGCTGACACGCGCGTCCCGTTATCCCTTGACAAATGCGTCTATCGACGA
>QHWL01000428.1:0-522 GCA_003222555.1 Acidobacteriota bacterium
CCGATTCCATACGACACGAACGCCAAGATGAATCCGCCGCTGCGGGAGGCCGCCGATCGTGACGCGATGCTGCAAGGCCTCGCCGACGGCAGCATCGACGTCATCGCCACCGACCACGCCCCCCATCACTACGATGAGAAACGTGTCGAATTCGATCGCGCGCCATTCGGCATCATCGGGCTCGAGACGGCGGTGTCGCTTTGCCTCGATCGGCTCGTCCACCGCGGCGTCATCGGTTTGGCGCGGCTCGTCGAGCTGCTGTCGGTCAATCCCGCGCGCATTCTGAACGTTCCGGGGGGCTCGCTGGCCGCCGGCGCTCCGGCCGACATCACGGTGCTCGCGCCGGATCTGGCGGTGACGATCTCGGCCGCGCGCATGCGCTCGAAAGCGAGGAACACGCCGTTTGACGGCTGGCAGCTCCGCGGCGGTGTCGCGGCGACGCTCGTCGCGGGCCGCGTGGTGTATGAGAATAAGGACGCGCCGCTTCACTTGTAGCGCGGGGCGTGGAGCTTGTGAAAAATG
>QHWL01000428.1:588-3325 GCA_003222555.1 Acidobacteriota bacterium
CGTGATGTGTTCACACTCTCTTTAGTCCTGCGAGAGGGGTACAGCGTGGATCGATTAGCCGCAACTCGCGAAAAGGCGCTGGAGGACCTGCGGCAGTCCGGGGTCCTGATGATCGACGGCCACTTCGATTACGGGAACGGGTATCACGGCCGTGTGTACCTCAACCCGCACCAATTGTTCCGGCATCCGTCGACCATCTGGCGCTTTGCGCAGGATCTCATCGATTTGCTGCCGGCCGACCTCGTGCAGCAGACCGAAGTCGTCGCGGGCCCGGTGACCGGCGGCGCGCTGCTCGCGCACACAATCGCGGGTCTGCTCGACAGCCGGCGCAGCCTCACGCATCCGCCGTGCAGCTTCGCGCCATTCAATTACGTTCCACCGGGCGGATTCGCGCTGCGCGCGTTTTATGCTCACGAGCTCAAAGGCAAGCGCGTCCTGCTGGCCGATGATGTGCGGAATACCGGCGAGACGTTCGCGCGCTGTGCCGCGCTGGTGCGGGAGGCGGGCGGCACGGTCCTCGCGACGATGGAGATTTACGATCGGCTCGAGGCGATTGCCGATCTTGGAGTGCCCAACTTGGCTCTCGCGGAGCACAAGGCATCCGAGAACTTCGTGGCAAGCGCGTGCCCACTTTGCAAGACGGGAGTGCCCGTAACGAAATTCTAGTCGGGGCGGGTGGGGCAGGTGGGGCAGGTGGGCCGGGTTGAGCAGCGCCGACCTGGTTGACCTGGCTCACTGGACTTATCTGACCGACCTGCCCCACCCGCCCCACCTGCCCTACCTGCCCACGGGCAGCAGGCGCAGGTGCCCAATGGCGCCCGCCTCGACATCGTTCCTGTCCATCCGCATCGGCCGGTGTCGCACGGCCGCCCAGTCCGCGAGAAAGTCGTCATAGTGTTTTGACAACGGGTGTCCGGATTCACCAACTGCGTCCAGGAAACGGCTGTCATTAGCCGGCGATAAATCGACGATCTGCCGATAGCCGGCGATCGAGCGCTGGTCGTAAGGATGGTTGGCGACGACGGGTCCGACGTTGACCGTGCTCCAGTCGCCGCCGTGCGGGATCGAACGGCTGAGAAGCGGCCGCAGCAGGGGAAGGCCGTCCAGGCCCTGATGAGGGAATACTGCGTGATGCACCGCGTCCCAACGCCACCGCGTCATGTCGCCGCCGAGCTGCCGGGTGAGGTCGCCGACGGCCGCATGCAAGGCCGTCAAAACGGCATCGTCACACGTCTCGCGGGCCGGCGTCCGCACATCGTCACACCACAGACTGTCGGGTAGTGCCAGCGTCCTGCCAAGGAAGCGCGCGACGAACGAGGAGCGCTCTACGCCCATGTAGTCGGCGGTCACGCGCGGCCCGAGCTCGTCGCCGATGATTGTTGGCGTGAGACGAAGCAACCATCCCTCGAAGAGCGCCGCCGCGCCGCTATCGCCGCGAGCGTCGCGATTCCATCCCCGAAGCATTCCGATGGCCTGCTCGTCGGACGCGCTCTGCTGGTGCACGCGCTTGAGCAGCAGCGGCAGTAGCGCGTCGGCGTGAGGCGAGAACGTGTCGGCCTGAATGGCAGTGAAGTCATCGGGCGTGAGGTTGCCCTTCTGTCGCAACAGGTCAGTGATCCGTTGAGCGCGGTAGGGCTCGGTCCACTCGAGACCAAGCAGGTGCGGATAAGGGGGCGGAACCGGCCGGTTGTTGGAGGTGACGATGAGGTGTTCGGGCGGATCGTAGATGTGCGGCAGCTCTTCGAAGGGCACCCATCCCGTCCACTCGGCCTCGCCCGACCAGCCGTCGGCCGGCGACGTTCCGTCACCGTGCGCGCGAGCAGGAATGTGGCCGGGCGCGTAGTATCCGATGTGTCCGTCGACGTCGGCGTACACGAAGTTCAGCGACGGCGCGACGAAGTCGCGAAGCGCCGCCTTGAAATCATCCCAGTTCCGTGCGTCGTTCAGGCCAAGGAACGACACAATCGTCGTGTCTTGGGGGTCGAGCGCCGTCCAGCGGAACGCCAGCGGCTCGAGGACGGCGGTGCGTGGTTCGCGCGGCATTTCGGCGTTGTTCGCGTTGATGGCGTCGGACACGAGTGGTCCGTGCCGCGTGAGCCGTACCTGGACCGGCACCGAGGCCGCTCCGTGTACGTGGATGGTTTCGGCGACGAGCTGTAGCGGTTCCTGCGCGCCGCGGAACTCGGCGCGCCGACGTTGGTTTCGCCCCAAGCGATGAACCGGTTGCGGCCGATCGCGACGGCCGGCGCGCCGGGCAGCGTCGCGCCAATGACGTCGACGTCGCCCGCCGAGATATGGGCCAGGTACCACAACGAGGGCATCTGCGCGCCGAGGTGCGGGTCGTTGGCCAGGAGCGGTTTCCCGGATGCGCTCAGTGTACCGTCGACGACCCAGTTGTTCGATCCGAGCGCGTCGGAGTTTGCGCTGCCGAGGAGGAACTCGCGAACCGCCGGGTGGCCTCTCGAGAGGCTCCTTGCCAGGGCGCTGGACCAGGAAGGGGCTGGAAAGGTGGAAGGGGCGGGAAGGACTGGAAGGGCAGGAGGGGCGGGAAGGGTGGAATGTGCGGGAAGGGCGCGAGATGAGAGATTCGCCCAGATCATGTCGCGAGCGCTGAGGATGCTCAACCCCTCGCTCGGATAAGGCGGCATGAGTTCGGTCATCCGCCTTGGGCCGACGACCGAAGCGATTTCGTGGCGAAGGAGCTCGAGCGAGTAGTTCCTGCTCAGATCCCACGCCA
>QHWL01000428.1:3367-6909 GCA_003222555.1 Acidobacteriota bacterium
AGCAGCGTGAATTCCGGCGGCAGCTCGCTGCCGTGGTGCGTCGCAACGAACGCGTTGACGCCGGCGACATACGCGTCGATCTGCTGCCTGGCGCCCTCCGGCAGCGTGGCCCACGCGGCACTGGCGGCGCGACCAAAGCCGACCGTGCGAAGAAAGCGATCCTGCGGCAGCGTCACGGCGCCGAAGATCTCGGACAACCGGCCATGACCGATGCGCCGCTGGAATTCCATTTGCCAGAGCCGATCCTGCGCGTGCGCGTAGCCGAGGCCGTACAGCGCGTCGCCCTTCGTCGAGGCGAAGATGTGCGGGATGGCGTCGGCGTCGCGCACGATCTCGACCGGCGCCGACAGACCGGCGACGGTCACCGAGCCGTCGACGAGCGGCAGCGATCGTCGGGCGTACAGGTACGCGACGACTACCACGACAGCCACGAGCACAAGGGCCAGCACCAGCGCTTTGACGATCACACGGCGCATGTGAGAATGATACTCATTGCAGGCTGCAAATCGATGATGGCCGATGTGGTCAACGCGCCTTCCCTTCTGAAGGGCGTCCTCGACAGACTGTACGCCGACTTCAACAGTCCGGACTCGGCCACCGATCCGATCCAAATCGTTCGTCGGTACGAGCGTCCAGCCGATCGCGAGGTCGTGGGATTCCTGTCAGCGGCGCTCGCCTTCGGCCGCGTCGCGAGCGTGCTGCAATCGGTCGAACGGCTGCTGTCGATTGTCGGTGATGAACCGGCGGCCTACGTCCGCCGGTTCGACGCGCATCGCGACGGTGCGGCCTTCGCCCATCTCGGGCACCGCTGGACGCGCGGGCCCGATCTCGTCGCCTTGGTGTGGCTGCTCAGCCAGATGGCAGATCGCTGGGGATCGATCGAAGCCTTCTTCCTCGACGGGTACGATCCCGAGGCGCCCGACATCGCAGACGCGCTCGATCGGTTCTCGAGCCGCGCCCTCGCCCTCGACTTGAAGGCCGCCTACGGCCGCGTGCCTCGGCGGCCGGGCGTCTGCTATTTCTTTCCTCGGCCCTCGGCTGGCAGCGCGTGTAAGCGTCTGAACCTGTACCTTCGCTGGATGGTCCGGCGGGACGCGCTCGACCTCGGCCTCTGGCCGCGCGTGTCGCCAGCCAAGCTCATCGTACCGCTCGATACGCACGTGATTCGCGTCGGGCGTTGCCTCGGGCTCACGCATTACACGAGCCCGGGATGGGCGATGGCGCGCGACATTACAGCGTCATTGCGGCGCTTGGATCCCGACGACCCCGTGAAGTACGACTACGCGCTCTGCCACCTCGGGATGATGAACGCCTGCGGCTTCAACCGGACGCAGGCGGATGCCGGCTGTCCGCTGCGTGGCGTGTGCCGGCCCTTCGGGAAGGTAAAAGTTAAAAGGCAAAAGTTGAAAGGAAAAGGCTGAAAGTTAAGAGTTCTGAGTCCTTTTAAGTTCTCACTTTTAAGTTTTAAGTTCCGTGTAAACGGCTGCGGTCTCGGCGACCATCCGTTCGACGGTAAAGCGCGAGCGGACGCGCGAGAGCCCGGCCTCGCCCATCTGCCGCCTCAACGCCTGGTCGTTGAGCAGCCTCACGATGGCGCGGGCCAGCGCCGCGTGATCGCGGGGAGGCACGAGCAGGCCGTTCTCGCCGTCGACGACCACTTCCGGAATCCCGCCCGCGCGGGTCGCGGCGATCGCGCGCGAGCACGCCATCGCGTCGAGCAGCGAGCTGCCCAGTCCTTCGGTCACCGAGCTCAAGACAAAGAGGTCGAACCCCTTGATACAGCCCAGCACGTCGGTTCGGAATCCTGGCAGCAACAGATGTTTTTCCAAGTGGTACTCGCGCACTTGCCGTTCGAGCGATTCTCGCAGCTCGCCCTCGCCCAGAATGACGAAGCGGGCGTCCGGCACCTCGCGGACGACCAGGTGCGCCGCGTCGACGAGGTGCCGCTGGCCTTTGTGCGGGACGAGCGCAGCGACATTTCCGACGACGGGCGCCTGGTGCGGCAGCCAGAACGCTTCGTGCACGTTGACCGGCGGCGCCGCGACGACCCGATCGACGTCGATGCCGTCGTGCACGGTCACGGTGTGATCGGCGGGCACGCCGTCGGCGAGGAGCATTTGCCGGATCGCTTCGGACGCCGCGATGAAGCAGTCCACTTGCCGATGCTTCCAGCGTGAGAACGAGTTCCGTCTGAGGTGAAAGTCCAGACGGCGCGCCGCGACGAGAGCCGGCGCGTTCCGGCCTTTTGTCGACGATGCGCCGAGTGACAAGGCAAGCGAGGCCATCGCGATGCCGTGCGCATCGTGGGCATGGATGACATCGGGCCGCAACTGCTTGACGACGCGCGAGAGCCGCCATGCAGCTGACAAATCCATTTCCGTGCGCGGCGCAAGCTGGATGAGCTCCATCCCTTCGGCCGCGCGTCGCCGCAGCTCTCCGTCGGGATGGGCCACGAGCGCCGCGCGATGCCCGAGCGCTCGAAGTCCGTTCACGGTGAGCAGCACCTGGTTCTGCCCGCCCCGCCAGGTGCGTGCCGTGTCGATGTGAAGGGAGAACATGGTCTGCGACTGTTTATCACGATGTCACGAAGCGCACGAAGAACACGAAGATCTTTATCGTTTTTCGTGTTCCTTCGCGACCTTCGTGTCTTCGTGATTCAAACGTGCCGAAACCTGCAGTTCCCACAGCTTGGCAAACTTCAGAAAGACGTAATACGCGTTCAGCGCCGAGATGATGAAACCGGGAATCCCGTCACGAATGCCGCCGCGAAGAAGATAGTTCCGCGCGAAGGCGAGCGGCGGGTGTCCGCCGATCTGAAGGAGTCCCGCGCGGCGGCCGCCTTCATGCATCTGCCGGGCGGCAAAGGTCGTGTACCGATCGATGGTTTCCAGATGATCGGCGATGTCGCGATAGGCGAAGTGCTCCAGCTCGCCGTGGAGCTCTCCGACCCGGCCGGCCACCGCCACTGACTCGTGCACGTAGCGGCCGGTCCACTGCCCGGAGCGGCGATCGTAGAGCCGCAGCTGGTAATCGGGATACCAATCGGTGGTGCGAATCCAGCGGCCCAGATGCCAGGTGACGCGTGGCACTCGATAGCCCGCTTCGGCGGGCCCGGCGGCAAGCGTCGCCCTAATCTCGTCGGCAAGCACCGGCGTGATCCGCTCGTCGGCATCGAGCGACAAAATCCAGTCGTGGCTGGCGGCCGCTGCCGCGTAGTTCTTCTGCGCGCTGTAGCCGGGCCACTCGCGCACGATCACGCGATCGGTGTATCGCCGCGCGATCGCGACCGTGTCGTCGGCGCTCGCCGAGTCGACGACGACGATCTCGTCGGCCCAGGCGGCCGATTCGAGCGCCTCCGCGATGTCCGCCGCTTCGTTCTTGGTGATCACCGTGACCGACAGCTTCGGCACGGCGGGGAGTGTAGCTGGGAAGAGTTAAAAGTTAAAAGGCAAAAGGCAAAAGTGATCTTCATTGATTTTCAACTGGCGTGGAGCCCCACCCCCACGCGCGGGCAGCGCTTCGCGGTCCCTCGGCCTCGAGCG
>QHWL01000429.1 GCA_003222555.1 Acidobacteriota bacterium
ACCAGGTGGGGCGCAATGGCGAATCCGTACAGGCTTCGGAGCCACGGCCGATCGATGCCGCGCACGCCGGCGCGGGCGAGCGCCGTGAAAATGTACCGGTCCGACAACACCACGAAGCCGGCCTTGAGCGCCGGGATGATCTCTTTTTCGAGACGATCGGCGAAGTCGGTGGCGTAGAGGAGCACGAAGGTCAGCTTGTTGAGGGTATTGCTCGACTTGGCGAGCTCTATGGTCGGCTGCATCAGCGGCGACCGCGTCCAGCCGGTTTCGACCACGCCGTAGCCTTTCACCTCCAGCCATTCGCGCAGCAGCTGAATTTGCGTGCTGCGGCCGACTCCGTCGGTGCCCTCGATGGCGATGAGCTTGCCCGGGTAGTCGTCGATCGGCAGATAGGGAATGCTCCGGCCGTAATACCGGCCGGCCTGGATGCCGCCGTTGGCATCTTCGGGCGGCCCCGGCGGGACGTCAGGCGGACTGTCCATCAACCGCCTCCGCGTTGGTTGTCGGCACGTGCCGAGAAATGAGGTCGCGGACCAACCGCTGTTGTTCGGTAATGCTGGTGGCGGCATTCACCACATCGAGACCGAACTCTTCGACGATGCGATCATACTCGTCGAGCACCTTGCCCTGGAATAGCCGGAAGCTTTCAACGGGGTTCGCGCTCCACCCGAGATCCATGCCCGCCTCGTAGAACTTGATCTTCACCCGTCGTGCCATCAGCCGATCGAGAGATACGTCGATCGGCACGCGGAAATACAACGTGAGATCCGGGCGAACAGCGAAACTGTACAGCTCGCGTACCCACTGGCGATCGACGCCGCGGGTGACGTCGCGCGTGAACACCGTGTACGCGTAACGATCGGCGAGCACGATCATCCCCGCCTTGAGCGGCGGGATGATCTTGTACAGCAGCCGATCAGCGAAGTCCGTGGCGTGCAGCAGGCTGAACGTCATCGGGGTGAGCGCGTTTTTCTTTTTGCCCGTCTTGGTCGCCGCCTTCACGAGGGCGGACGAGTTCCATTCGGTGACGAACACGCGATGCCCCTCGGCGCTCAGCCACTTTGCCAATAGCCCCAGCTGCGTCGTCTTGCCCGAGCCGTCGATGCCCTCGACGACGAACAGCTTGCCCGGATACTCGTGCGGTGTCGTGAGATTGTTCAACATACGCGTTTCCGCTGACTTCGACCCGCAGCGGCTTGCCGAGCAGCCGCTCGAATGCCGCCGCGTGCCGCGTGGCGGCCCAGAGCTCGAGCTCCGCGTCCCCAGACGTATGCACCTGCAGCAGCGCGTCGTCTTCGCGATCGTGGAGCTCGAAACCTGAGATCGGCTGAGAGTGACTGCGATCCAGGCTCTCGGCAAGGCGAAGGATCGCCGCGAGCGTTCGAATGGCGGAACGACGGCGCCTGCCGAGCTGGGTGAAGCCGGCATGACGCCGCTTCGGGGTGGCCTGGCGGTGATAGCGCGCGATGAGCGCGATCGTTTCGATTTCGTCCGGCTCGAATCCGCGAAGGTCGCCGTTCTGGATCAGATAGTACGAGTGTTTGTGATGACGTTCGTAGCTGATGTGAACCCCGATGTCGTGAAGCAGGGCGGCATATTCCAGCCATTCGCGCTCCCGATCGGTGAGCCCGTGGATGGCGCGCGTCTGATCGAAGAGCGCCACCGCGAGGCGCGCCACCTGGCTGGCATGTTCCGTCCAGTAGTTGCAGCGCTCGCCGAGCTCGATGACGCTGCGCCGCCGCACGTCGGGATAGCGGTCGGCCTGCGCGATCTGCTGGCGGTGCCGGGCGATGTAATCGAGCACCAGGCCCTCGCGTAGCGACAAATCGCACAGCGTGATCTCGCTGGCGCCGAGACGTCGGACGATCGCGTCGAGCAGGATGGCGCCGGCCACGGCGAGGTCCGCGCGGCGCGGCTCGAGCCCCTCGACGCGCAGACGTTCCTGCAGATCCAGCGACACGAGCGCCTTCCGCACGCGGTGAAGCTGTTTGGCCGGAATACGCCGGTTCCTCAGCGGTGCGTCCGCCGGTAGCCCTTGGCCGGCCGACACGATGGCGCCCAGGCTGAGGATCGTGCCCGAGGTTCCGATGAGCCGATCGAATCCGGCTCGGTTGATCTGGTCGAGGTATTTCCCGATCTCGCCATCGACGTGCTTGAGCAGCTTGCGTTCGTCGCGCGGCGACAGCGGATCGCTTTTCACGAACCGCTCGGTGAGCCGGATCACGCCCAGCTTGAAGCTGCGCCCGAGCTCGGCGTTCGATCCGGCGCCTCGCGTAATCTCGACACTGCCTCCGCCGATGTCGACGACGACGGCCATGTCGCCGGGAACACCGACGCCGTACACGGCGGCGAGATGGATGAACCGCGCCTCTTCGGTTCCCGAGATCACGCGCGGCCGAATGCCGGTTTTCTCGGCGATCGCCTTCAGGAATTCGGCGCCGTTCTCCGCCTCGCGCGTGGCGCTCGTGGCCACGGCCACGATCTCGTCGACGCGATGCGACTCTGCCAGCCGGCGAAACTTCGACAACACCTGCAGGGCCGCGTGCATCGCCGCGGCGGTGAGCGCGCGGCCGTCGAGTCCGCCCGCTCCAAGCCGGACCATTTCCTTCTCGCGATCGATGACTTCGAACGACAGATCCGTGCGGACGCGCACAACGATCATGTGCAGCGAATTGGTCCCGATGTCGATGGCGGCTATGCGCATAGCGGAGCGGCGTCGGACTATCTACTATAATGACCCAAGGACGGCCGCCCGCCTATCATGCCCGTGTCGAAGCAACGCTACGATCTCCTTCATAAACGGTCGGAACAGTTTACGCGGATGGTACATGGCCTCGACGGAGGCGATGTACGTGCCCTGCACCGCGCCCGCGTTTCGTCACGGCGCCTCCGCGAAGTGCTGCCGATTCTGCAGCTTGACGGTGATGTCACGCGCAAACTCAGCCGCCGGCTCAGGAAGGTGACGAGGCGGCTCGGCAGGGTTCGCAATCTCGACGCCTTGCTCCTCCTGATCGACGAGCTGCGGGACGCCGACCGTCCCGACGGACACGGAGCCTCCCTGGAACGGCTCGCGACGGTCTTGTCGGAGGAGCGCGAGCGGCTGG
>QHWL01000450.1 GCA_003222555.1 Acidobacteriota bacterium
CGGCGGAGAGTGGGTGCGCACACTCGTGCGACACACTGAATGCTTGTCCAAGCGGGCAGTCGCCGCAAGCAAAGCCGAGCCGCGTCAGCGGCGAAGGCACGGGCGGCGGGGGTGGGGCCCCGCCGCAGATTAAGAAAAGATGGCCGCCGCTCTCCTCACCGCCGTCGGAATCGGTCTGCTTGGTCTCGTCACCACCGCTCTATTTGGTCTCCGCGGGACCGATATCTCGCGCCACATCTCGTTCGGTTTCTTTTCGACGATGGTGACGATGCTCGCCCACTCGATGATGATGTTTTATCTCATCGGAAAAGGGAAAGCCGTCAAGGATGCGATGACCGAGAACGGCATCACCGGCGACTACTTCCGCCGGATCGCCGGGGCCCGAAAGCCGGTGTTTTTCATCGGCATGCTGGCGATGGGAGTCACCATGATCGCCGCCATCATGGGCGCGAGCGTCGACACCGGCGTGCTGCCGCCGGTCGTCCACGCGATGATTGCCTATGGGGCCATCGCCTGCAACCTCGCCGCGGTGAAGATCGAGATCGACGCCCTCGCCGAATCAGGGCGCATCGTCGACGAAGTGAACCGCCTTCTCGGCTCGTGAGCGCGCCGGTCCTCGAGCTTTCCGACGTCTCCAAAGAATATCGAGGCCTTCGGCCGCTTCGGATTGCGCGGCTCTCGGTCGCGGCCGCCGAGCAAATCGCCATCGTCGGCCTGGATCGAGCGGCGGCCGAAGTGTTCGTCAACCTCGTCACCGGCACGACGCTGCCGGATCGTGGGGAGGTGCGGATGTTTGGCCGTCCCACCACCGCGATTGCCGACAGCGCGGACTGGCTCAAGGCTGTCGATCGATTCGGGATCGTGAGCGAACGCGCGGTGCTCTTGGACGCACTCTCGGTGGTGCAGAACCTCGCGGTGCCCTTCACATTGGAAATCGAGCCGCCACCCGCCGACATCCACGAGCGGGCTGTCGCGCTGGCGCGCGAAGTCGGCTTGCCGGAGGCCGTCTGGGCGCAGCCGGTCGCCCAGCTCGACGACGCGTGGCGCCTGCGGGTCAAGCTGGCGCGCGCGCTGGCCCTCGATCCCGCGGTCGTGCTGCTCGAGCATCCGACGGCGGCGATTGCCCCCGGCGACATCGTGCCGCTTGGCGCTTGGATTCGCGCGATCGCCCGGCGCCGCGGCGCTGCGGCGGTGGCGTTGACGGCCGACCGAGAGTTCGCCGGTGCCATCGCCACACGCGTCCTGACGCTGGAGGCGGCGACCGGCCGGCTCAGCGCCGGCCGAGGCTGGTGGTCGCGATTTTGGGGGGCCGGGTCCGGCTAAAGCCGGACATTACGTACCCGTCTGCTTTTTTTGAATCACTCCGCAGGCGACTCGGGGACCGCCGCTCACTGCCGATCACGGCTCACCGGTGATCCCGGGATCCGCATTGCCGTGAACGATGATCGCCGATCTGTCGCCCAGAATTGTACACAGGCGTTTGCTCTTTTACGCGTAATTGCACAACTTTCGACCGACCGGTCAAATTACGGCCGGAATTAAAGAAATCAGGTGGAACGAAAATTGATATTGTACACGTGGGCGCGTGAGCCTAAGGAGACTCGGATGCCGAGCGGTACGATCAAGCGACTCGTGCGTGACAGGGGTTTCGGGTTCATCCGGGACGACGGCGGTCAGGAGTGGTTCTTTCACCGCAGCTCAGTGCAGGGCACCTTCGACGAGCTGAAGGAAGGCCAGCGCGTCAACTTCGACGAGGAGCCCTCGGCCAAGGGGCCGCGCGCCGGGAACGTCCGCGCGCCGGGAACGTCCGCGGCGAAGGCTAGTCGGCGCCACTGAGCCTCGACGGCCGGATTCCCGACTACAATCGGTTTCCGGCCCGTGACCAAAATCATCCTTTTCGACATCGACGGCACGCTTGTGCTCACGGGCGGTGCGGGAGTGCGTGCGATGACCCGGGCGTTCGAGGAATTGTTTACCATCCCCGACGCGTTTCGGGGCATCGCGATGTTCGGCCGCACCGACGCCGGAATTCTGTTCGACGCGGCGGTGGCGCACGATGTCGCTGGCAGCGAGCTTGGGCGCTTCCGCGGGGTCTATCTCGCTCATCTCGCGACCGAAATCGCCAAACCGGGGCCCCGCAAGGGGATCATGCCCGGCGTGCGTCGGTTGCTCGATTTGCTGGCGGATCGGACCGACGTGTACCTTGCGCTCCTCACCGGCAACTACGAAGCAGCCGCACGGGTGAAGCTCGAATACTTCGATTTGTGGCGCTACTTCCGTTGCGGCGCATTTGGCGACGACGCCCCCCATCGAAATAGTCTCCTGCCGAAGGCGCTCGATCGAATCCGCCAGTGCGGCGGACCTGACGCCGGTCCTGCTGATGTCGTTGTCATCGGTGATACACCCCTCGATGTCGCCTGCGCGGCAGCTTCCGGTGCGCGATCGATCGCCGTGGCGACCGGCAGTTACGGCGTCGATGCCCTGCGTTCAACCGATGCCGATGTTGTGTTGAGGGACCTGAGCGACGAGGCAGAGGTTCTTCGCGCCCTGCAGATTCTGGATTGACGAGTGACTCGGCGCGCGAACCCACGAAATCCGCCGTCTGAAATCTGCAATCTCGCGTCGCGGAATGGCGGAAGCGCCTGGGAGTCGAACCCAGCCCCCCCGCGTGAGCGGGGAGCGACCGATTTTGAAGACCGGGAGGGCCACCGGGCCCCGTTCGCTTCCAGAATCACGACCCGCCTTTGACGGTGGCCGACCGGTTTTGGCGGGACCAATCGATGCTTATGTTAGAGAGTAAGGCGGCCGTTGCGCCAGCTGGACGGAAACGTAGCGGGCCCGGCTTGTACGGTGGTCGCGAAGCCGAACCGGACGCCGGAGAGGCGAGTCTTGCGCTTCAGCCTTCGATCAGGCGAACGTCGCCCGCGCGCGGCCCTTTCTGAGAATCTTCCACCGTGAATTCCACCTGCTGGCCCTCGCGCAGAAGTTCAAAGACTGCACCCCGGACCGAGCTGCGGTGGAAGAAGTGTTCGGTTCCGCCGTCGTCGCGGATAAACCCGAACCCTTTGTCGATGAGGAGCCGTGCGATTATGCCGGTTGGCATGCCGAAGCCCTCCCGTTGCGAACCCCCCTAGGTATTATCACCTAAGGAACTCGGCCGGTGACGGCCCCTGGCGAAGGGTCGAAGTCGGGACAGACGCCGGCTAAGTCGATCCCCAGCTTTAGATGAGCTGAGAAATCCGGGTCAGTCTAGGCAGTTCACCCCCCGAAGTCAAGCGGAAGCTAGCCTTTAGGAGACCTCTAAAGATGACACCTGCCACGTCTCGGTGTCAGGATCCTCGTCGTCCTTCTCTTCATCATCTTCATCCTCGTCTTCGCCTTCGCCGTCCTCGTCGTCGTCACCGAACTCGTCGTCGTCCGGATCGTCGTCAAGTTCGTCATCGAGAACGAAGCGAATCGTAAAGAGCGCCAGCGGCCCGCGCGAGGAGAGCGAGCCAGCGCCCGCGGCCCGCGTGGGGGTGGGGCCCCACGCGAAATGGAAGTCGAGCGCCGCAGCGCGAGCGAGTGACAGCCTTGAGCCTGGAGAGCTGGGGGTGGGGCCCCAGCGCACTGAAGAAAGCGGGGCCCCGCGAGCATAGGAAAATTGCTGCGGCCTGAGCGACAGTCCTGGGTGGCAGCCGAGTTGGGGCGGTGAGAGCTCGTCAGCAGCCACGGCCAGCGAGGGGGTGAGGTGGCGCGCGGAATGAAAGTGGCGCGTCTTGGTCACGACACGGGCTCAGTGGCTGGTTTAACCTTCTCGCGATCGGGCGGCGGATAGGTCGACCAAAAGTGGCGGCCGCAGCGTGGGCAGACCCAGAACTGGTCGGGCGTCCACGGCATCCCGGGTCCCGGGTCGCGCATGTCCATCTGCGTGCCGCACCTCTGACAACGAATCTGGAGGCCGCTACCAGTCATGTAGGCGATTCTAACGCATCAGCCACGCGATCGGATCTAGGATCGCGCGGTGATCCCCGCAATTGTACTTGCGGCCGGCAAATCGATGCGCATGGGACGGCCGAAGGCAATGCTCCCGCTCGAGGGCGGCGACACCTTCCTGACTCGCATCGTGCGTACTTTTCTCGACGCCGAAATCGACGATGTCGTCGTCGTGGTCGGAGCCGATGCGAACGTGATTGTGAACGCATTCGCGGCGAGCGGCCTGGCCGCCCGGTTTGTGGAGAACACGGAATTCGAGCAGGGACAGCTGTCGTCGTTGCTCGTAGGGTTGCGAGTGGTGGATCGGCCTGGCCTTGCCGCCACGCTCGTCACGCTCGTTGACGTGCCCTTCGTCGCGCCCTCTACGGTGCGCGCGGTCGTCGATCGGTATCGGCGTACGCACGCGCCGGTCGTGCGACCGGTTTCCGGCGCGCGTCACGGCCATCCTGTCCTCATCGACCGCTCGCTGTTCGATTTTATCCGCGCGGCCGAGCCGAGCGCTGGCGCAAAACAAGTCGTGCGCGCCTACGCCTCTTCAGCCGGCGACGTTGAGGTGGAGGATGAGGGGGCGTTCGCCGACATCGACACTCAGGAGGACTACGAGCGCGTGGCTCCTCCCGAACGGCCGCGCTAGCGTTGCTGGCTGCGGCGATCGTGGACTGCTTTTCGCCTATCCTTGAGGCCGGAGAACTGTTTTCTGGTATGCGACGAGCTTCGCTGGTCGCTGCGCGACGGGTCGCGCATCTCGAGCATCGCGTAGCCCTGTGCCATTAGCCAGACACCAATGGCAGGAGAGACTTCGTGAACCGTGCCCGGATCCAGATGGTCGAGCCTTATCCCGTCCATTTCCAGCTCCGGAGGAGTTGTCTTGATTCGAACCTTCACGACACACTTTCTGTATCGTTAGCTACGCCGAATTTGC
>QHWL01000451.1:0-6637 GCA_003222555.1 Acidobacteriota bacterium
TTTCGCTATCGTTTCGGTTCGCTTACTGAGCTCCAACGGGCCGGTACATTCACTGGACACGATGCGTCGGCAGACACAACAATAAGAGGTCCCCTCCTGACCGTTATGCACCTGTTTGCCAGGAAGTTAGCCCGTCGCGCGCAGTCTGCGGCGGCGCGTGTACCGCAGGTCGCGCTTGTCGCGCTCGCTTTGTTTGTCGCCGCGCCATCGTCGGTACGCGCCCAAGGCAAGCTGGGCACCATCCAAGGATCCGTCACGACGCAAAAGGGATCCGTCAGGCTGCCCGGCGCGCTGGTGACGCTCCGCGATCTTTCGGGCCGCGAGATGGCGAATCAGCTGGCCGACGCGGACGGCCGCTTCCGCTTCGCCGACCTTCCCCGTCGCTCGACGGGTTCCAGGGGACCGACGTCTCGGTTGCCGTCGCAGCAGGGCGTTCTGCTGAGCAATCCATCGACATGCCCATTGCCAGCGTGTCGGAAACCGTGGAAGTCGTTGCGCCTTCAACGGTCATCTCAAGCGAAGACACGATCAGCGGCAGCCACACTCTCACCAGCGAGGAGCTCCAACAACTCGCGCCGGGCGGCGGCTTCCAATCGGCGCTCCGGCTGCTGGCAAGCGTCATCGAAGTGCCTGGCGGCTTGAGCATCAAAGGCGGCCGTCCGAGCCAGGCGAGCGTGCAACTCGGCCCGAGCACGCTCGTCGACCCGTCGACGGGTTTGACGCAGGTTTCGCTGCCCGACGATGCGATCGACTCGGTTGCGGTGCTGCCCAATCCGTACGCCGTAGAGTTCGGCCGCTTCTCGTCGGGTCTCGTCGTCATTCAAACCCGTCGCGCGGGCGACCAATGGAAGACGCGCCTCAACAACCTCGACCCGACGTTCCGCACCCGGCGTGGCCAGCCGTTCGACATCATGGGCATCGCGTCGTTCGGACCGCGCCTGGAGACGGGTGGACCGATCATCAGCAATCGGCTGTTTGTCGAGCAGACGGCCCAGTACCGATACGGAGCATGCGACGTTCCCAGCCGGCCGCAGGACGAGCTCCGGACGAGCAAGTGGTTCAGCTCGTTTACGCGGGTCGATGCGAATTTGTCGCCGCGCCACTCGCTGGTGGCGACAGGCGGTTTCTTTCCCAGTCGGTCCAGCCTCGCAACGCTCGGGACCTTCACGCCTCCCGACGCGACGGTGGACATCCACGGGAACGTGAATCACGGCTCGGTCACGGAGCGATCGGTGTGGACCGACACGCTGATATCGCAAACGACCGTGCAGATGCACGAATACCGCACCGAAATCGACCCGCAGGCCTCGTTGCCGATGCGGGTGCTGCCAGAAACAACCCTCGGCAGCTTCTTCAATCGGCAGCGGCGCGACACTGCCAGCTACCAGTGGATCGAATGCGTTTCCGCCTCGCGCAACGGGCCCGCCGGCTTGCACCTCTTCAAGGTTGGCGTCGATTTGCTCCACAGCCGGTACGACGGCTCGAGCGCCAGCGGTCCGGTGTTGATTCTCAGATCGGACGAGACGCTCGCGCGGCGGCTCGACTTCCTGGGGCCGACCCGGCAGGAGGTTCACAGCACCGACGTGGCGATGTTCGCGCAGGATCGCGTCCAGCCGACCACCCGCTGGTATGTGGAGTTCGGAGGACGTGTCGATCGCGACGGCGTGGTGGATCACTGGAACGTGACGCCCCGCGTGGGAAGCGCCCTGCTGCTGAACGCATCGGGCACGACGGTGTTGCGCGGCGGCCTCGGGCTGTTCTACGAACGAACGCCGTCGACGGCGGGCGCCTTCGGCCAGTTCGAGAGCGCGATCGATGCGCGGTTTGCCAGCGATGGGGTGACGCGGCTTGGTCTCCCGATTCGCTTCGACCACGTCACGATGCCCGATCTGCAAACGCCGCGAAGCGTAACGTGGGACGCCGCCTTCGACCACCGGCTCAACCGCATGTGGTCGCTGCACTTCGGCGTGATCGATCGGCGCGGAAGCCACGAGCTCATCGTCGATCCGATATCCACGGCGACAGCAGGAGAGTTCCGGCTCGAGAGCACGGGGCGATCGAGCTATCGCGAAGCCGAAGCCACCGTTCGATTCGCGCACGGGTCACACGTCGACGTGAATGTGTCGTACGTGCGGTCGGCGGCGATGAGCGACTCGAACGCGCTCACCAATTTTTTCGACTCCATCATGTGGCCGGTCATCGGTGCCAATGCGTACGGACCGGCCAACGCGGACGTTCCCCACCGGCTCTTCGTCCGCGGCCACGCGATGCCGACGCCGCAATGGCTGGTGGTCGGGATTCTCGACTGGCGCAGCGGTCTGCCATATTCGGTGGTGAACGAAGCGCTCGACTTCGCGGGCCCGCGCAACGACCACCGCTTTCCGAGCTACCTGCGCCTCGAGCTGGGGCTCGAGCGCCGGTTCAAGATCTTCAAGTACAGGCCGTGGATTGGGGTGCGCGCCGACAACGCGCTGAGCTCGTTCCTGCCGACCGACGTGCAGTCGAACATCGGCTCTCCAGCATTCGGTTCGTTCTACAATTCCGAGTACCGCCAGTTCCGGCTTCAGGTTCGGTTCGAGCGATAAGGCGTGCGCCTGGCGAGGCCCATCGTCGGTTGTCTTGTTGTTCTCTGTGTGTGTGCGCTTGTTGCCAATCCGGCGCACTCCGTGGTGGTGTCCGGCTTCGGGAGGACCTCCGCTGAGCAGGAGCGAGCCACGGTCGATGCTTCGTATTGGCGACGCATCGAGACGTTCGAAAAAGCGATCGCCGCCGACCCAGAGAACTTGAAGCTCGCGGCCGATTATCGACAGCTCGTCATCGCGGGCGGCCAGTTCGATCGGTCGATCGACTTCCTGGAGCGGCTCGCAAAACAGCAGGGCAGCGGGCCTGCCGTGCGAATCAGCCTTGCGCTGGCGTACGTCGACAAAGTGCCAACCTCGGGCGACATCCGGCGTCTCTATCTCGGGCGCGACGCCATGAACGCCCTGACGCGATCGATCGAGCAGAAGCCGAGCGTCCTCGCATACAGCGTGCGTGGCCTGATCAATCTTTTCTATAACACCTTCATCTTTCGCCGCACCGACAAGGGCATCGCCGATCTGAAACAGGCGCTCGCACTCGCAACGGCTGAAACGCCGCCGGTGCTCCTCGCGCGCGTCTACGTGGCGCTCGGCGATGGCTATTTCCGGTTGGACGATCTCGCCAGGGCGAGCGAGACCTGGTCCGCAGGTCTGGCGAAGTATCCCGAAGATGCGGCGTTGACGCTGAGGCAGTCCAAACAAGGACGACAGCTCGCCAACGTCGTGAGCACGGCGCTCGACGCCCGCAGGCGCATCGACACCAGCCTGAACGAGGTGCTCCCCATTTGGTAAGAGATATTACTGCTGCAAGTCATGTGAAGAGATCACGCTGAACGCCGAGACCGCAGAGCCGCAGAGAGATTCTCGGAAGAACTCTCCGCGAGCTCCGCCCGCTCGCGTTCAGACGTGGCATGTGTTTCACGCCATGCGATTTGGAGTTGTTTCGTCGCCCGACGGCCGGCTTCGCGATTGGCACGCAGCGTGTCTGAAGCAACTCGAGTTGTCGGGTGTCGGTCTGCCGGTGTGGGCGATGCCCGGCCGGCCGGCGGCGCCACACTCGTGGTGCTGGAGCTTTTACTCGGCAGCCGGTGAACGGTTCGAGGTCCCGGTGCCGAATTGGTGGACCCAGGCGCTGACCGCGGATCGTCGGGCGCCGGTCGACTTCGTCGTCAGTTTCTCGCCGTCGACACCGATTGCGCCGGCGGCTGCCTCGGCGCCGCGTTTCGGCGTTTGGTACTTCGATTTGGGCGACCCCGGTCCACCCGGGTGGCGCGCGATGGTCAAGGGAAGGTCGTCGGTTCGCGTACGGCTTTGTGCGGACATCGGCAATCGCTGCCCGTCTCACTTTGTTTCCGCGAGAGTAGATCTCGGATCCATGAGGTGCTCGCGCAGTGGCCGGCCCGCGCCGCCGCGGAGATTATCGCCGGCGGGTGGAGCCAATTACCGCGCGGCGGCGTTGACGCCGTCGGCCGGCCGCCGCCTTCGAACGGCGAACTGCTTGGCTGGCTGTTGGTCCAACCGTGGCGGTGCCTGTGGGATTGGTGGCGTCATACCACCCGTTACGACACGTGGAACGTGGGCACCGTTGCGATCGACGCGCTCATCCGGGAACTGCGGCAGCTGGGCCAGCTGGCCGATGTCCGCTGGCTCCCGCCACGTCGTCGGCGGTACTTTCTTGCCGACCCTTTTCCTTATCGATACGGCGGGCGAAGCTGGCTTCTCGTGGAGGAGCACGGGTACCCAAGAAGCGCCCGCAGCCGGATTTCCCGCCTCGACATCACCGGCGGTTCAGCCGATCCGAAGATCGAGCCTGCCATCGTGCGCGATGGCCACCTCTCGTATCCCTACACGTTTCACGATGCCCAGCACACGTACTGTGCGCCTGAAATGAGCCAGCACGACGGGTGCATCGTCTATCGTCTCGACGAACAAGGCTCGTGGGAACCGTGCCACCATGTTCTTCCGGGCCGGGAAGTCGTCGATCCGACGTTTTTTCGCTTCGAGGATCGCTGGTGGTTGCTGTATACCGACAAGCAAGCGGCCGGCAGCCTGGTGTTATACGCGCACTACGCGGGCGCGCTCGCGGGCCCCTGGGTACCGCATGCCCTGAACCCCTTGAAGTGGGATCTGTCCTCGGCGCGTCCTGCCGGACGCGTGTTCACGTTGGGCGGCCGCCTTTATCGCCCTGCGCAAGATTGCAGCGAGACGTACGGCGGAGCCACGGTCATCATGGAAATTCTCGAGCTCACTCCAAGCCGTTTTCGCGAAACGCCGGCTCTGCGCCTGGAGCCGGACCGGCACGGACCGTATCCCCACGGTCTCCATCACCTGGTGGTCGAAGCCGATCGGATCTATCTCCACGGCAAAACACGGTCTTACGATAATCTCCTTTGGCTGAAGAACCTGTTCCCGTGACGCGCCTGCGGCCCGAGCGAGGCGCCGGGGTCCCCGACGCGGCGGCCGCGTTGGGGTGGCCCGCCGGAGGGAAGCGCGGCGAAGCCGCGCCGCCGAGTGAGAGCGAGCGAGAGCCTTCAGCCGAGGACGCCGGGGGTGGGGCCCAGGCGCAACGAGAGATGTTGGGCCCCGCGAGCATAGAAGATGGCGAGCCAAGCTTCGATCGACGCCTTGTTCGCGAGTGTGAAAAGTGGTCGGTACTTCTCGCGGCTTGTGAACGCCCCTTCGCCGCACGCGCGTCGATCGACACCAGAGCTGCTGTATCACGCCACCCTCAGCGGGAACGAGCCTACGTTCACGGTCGTCACGCCTGTGTTCGACCATTCGAGCATCCTTCGGGACCACATGGAATCGGTGGCCGGATCGGCGTCGATGCCGTTTGATTGGATCGTCATCGACGACGGGTCTGAGGATAGGACAGGCGAGACCGCGAAGAGTTTCTTCGAGTCGGGACACGATGGGCTCGCATCACGAGCCACCATCATCCGCAATCGCGTTCCCATTTATGAAACCGCCTGCGACAACGTCGGGTTCACGCTGGCGGAAACCCAGATCATCATCGAGATTCAGGCAGACATCCAGATACGGGAACCGGCATTCGATCAGCTCTTCCTTCGAGCGCTCCGCACGTCTCCAACGCCTTCCGCCATCTCCGGGCGATGTGGACATACGTTCGCCTTCCTTCGACATCGAAGGAATCCGCTGCGGCGATTGTTTGGGGAACAAAGGAAGCAGTCGGTGGGGCTTTGCGGAAGATCGATCGAAACGCCTGAGCGCATCGACGCCATCAAAGGCCGAACGTATCGGTGCGAAACCGTCAACCGAGGGCCCTGGCTGCTGTTGAAGAGCGATCTCGAGAGGCACGGGTATCTCGACGAGCGGTTCTTCTTTCTCGGGAACGACGACCACGACTACCATCGGCGGCTGTTCGACGCAGAGGGAAGGCGGCCGCTCTACGTGCCGATGACGTTGTATTCGCCGCTGCATTTTGGCGCGGCGAGGCGTCGGCGCCGCGGCGTCAATCGCGAAGTCTTCGAGATGTTGAACGCGGAACGGCAAGGCAGTCCGGCCTTTCGCCAGTTCCTCGCATCGCATCGGACATCGTATGTGCCTGAAGAGATCATGTAGGACACTTGGGACGTGGAATCGGCTGCGGCGAAGACAAGGTGCGATTACCGTCTTCACTGTGATACTTAACCGGCTCGAAGAAAATGAAGAAGTGTCGTGAACCCCATACGCGTCTTTGCCATTACATTTGCAGTCGCCTCCACCGTCCTGTCGGCCCAACCCGGCGGTCCGAGCTGGATCGTTCCAACGCTCGCCGAGGTCGACGGAATTTATCCGGACGTCGAAGCGCTCTACGTCGACCTCCACCGAAATCCCGAGCTCGCATTCCAGGAGACGCAGACAGCCGCCAAGCTTGCCGCGCGAGTCAGGGCGCTCGGGTTCGACGTCACCACCGGCGTCGGGCGCACGGGGATTGTTGCCGTGATGAAGAACGGCCCCGGGCCCACGGTGATGTTGCGCACCGAGCTCGACGCGCTGCCCGTCGAGGAAAAGACAGGGCTGCCGTTTGCGAGCACAGTGGTCGCGAAAAACGCCAG
>QHWL01000451.1:6685-8396 GCA_003222555.1 Acidobacteriota bacterium
ATGGCCGCATGGGCAGGCACCGCGCATCTGATGGCCGGGCACCGCGACCGCTGGCACGGCACGCTGGTGATGGTGGGGCAGCCGGCCGAAGAGGGCGGCGGTGGCGCGGCAGCCATGCTGAAGGACGGTCTCTTCACGCGATTTCTTCGCCCTGATTTCGCGTTGTCGCTGCACGACGACGACACATTGCCCGCCGGGACGATTGGATACCATCCAGGCCTTTTCCGCGCGATGTCGGACGGCGTCACGATCACGGTCTACGGCCGTGGCGGGCATGCCGCCATGCCATACAACACCGTTGATCCCGTCGTCCTCGCCTCGCGCATCGTCCTCGCGCTTCAGACCGTGGTTTCGCGCGAGAACAACCCGAACGATCCCGTCGTGGTGACGGTCGGTTCGATTCACGGCGGCACGCAAGCCAACATCATTCCGGATGAAGTCCGGCTCGAACTGTCGGTCCGCACCTTCGCGCCCGAGGTTCGAACGCGAACGCTTGCCGCCATTGGTCGCATTGCGAAGGGAGAGGCGGACGCGGCTGGCGCGCCGCGCGAACCTCTCGTAACCGCTCCGGCCGTTGCCCGGCCGCCGGTCTTCAACGATCCGCCGCTCACGCTGCGTCTCGCGTCCGCACTGAAGAAAACCCTCGGTGAACAGAACGTGGTCGAAATGCCGTCGAAGATGACGTCAGAGGATTTCGCTGAGTACGGCGTCGCCGGCGTGCCGTCGGCGCTGCTGCACATCGGCGCCGTCAATCCAGTGAAGCTATCCGAGGCGCGAAGAACCGGCATCCCCGTGCCGGCGCCGCACTCACCGGAGTGGGCGCCGGAACGCGAGCCGACGCTCAAGGCGGCCATCCGCGCGGAAGCCGCGGCGCTTCTCGAGCTATTTCGCGGGAACTAAAGTAGCTCTGGCGGACGTCGCTTCGCGCTGTTCGGAATCAACGCTCGGCCGGCCACCCCTTATCGAGCGGCTTCGCAGGATCCGCCGCGATCTGCAGCTCTGCGCAGTGGTGATAGGTGAATCCGCCAGGGTTGTTGACGGCGTGCTCAGCCATGAACTGCACGACCTGCAGCGTGCACTTCTTGCAGCTGATGTTCGGGAGCTGCACGTCCGCCTCAAAGGGAGCCACCTGCCCGGTCGGCCGCGTGGAGTGCACGAACAGGCCATCGGCAAGCACCGGAATCTGAGGCGGCTCCTGGATGACGGCTGAGACGGACATGGGTCCTCTGTCGCTGTCCCTCGTTGTGGTTTGCGGGTCGAGCGGCAGCTCGGTGGGCGAGTTTATCGCCAGCGCCACCCGGTAGTGGCCCGGATGGTAGACGGTTTCCTGCAACTCGAGATGCAGCTTCTGACCCCCGACGGCTTTGCCGATGACATTGGTCGGCTTGCCCCAGTCGGTGTTGGTGCCGCCGCAGGGGCCGGCCTTCTGTGGATCGCCGCGCTCGTTTTCGACGATCCATGAGACAGGTTCGAGAAGCTTGAAATGGCCATACGCCGCAGCCGGCACGACCGCCATCAGTACGGCGAACGCAAGGAGGAATCTGGCGGAATGCTTCATGGACATGTTCTCCTTTGGCGCGCTCACTGCGCGGGCCCTTTCGTGTTCTTCGAGACGACAGCGCTATCATACGCCTCGCTTGCGGTTTTGACACACTCGTTCTCGGCGCAGGAGTCGCCGGGCCAGCGCAAAGGGAGGCGATGCGTTCGAGAT
>QHWL01000451.1:8560-9571 GCA_003222555.1 Acidobacteriota bacterium
GCGCGCCGTTTGCAAGTTCATCATCCACGTAATGCCAGGCTTGACGGGTCCCTCGTCACGTGCCTAAGCTTCACGTTCCCGTCGCCCGAGGAGAACGCGCGTGCGCACAGACCTGATTGTCGTCACCGCCGCCTCATCGAATCATTTCGGTCCGCTGCGCTACATGCTCGAATCGCTTCGCGGCCTGGAGGCGCGCGTCGAGTGCTACGACCTCGGGCTGACGCCGAGGGAGGCGAGCGGGCTCCCGAGCTGGGACGGCCTCGTCTATCGAAGGTTCGACTACACGGCCTACCCCGCCCACATGAACGTGGACGTCAACGCGGGGGAGTACGCGTGGAAGCCGGTCATCGTCGCCCAGGTCGTCGACGCGGTTCGATCGCTCGGCCATTCGGCCGACGTGTTGTGGGCTGACGCGGGCTGCTACTTTCATGCGCTGGATCGGATTGCGGAAAGGATTCGCGCGAGCGACGGCCTGTGGGTGAGGACGTCGAGCGGCACGATGATGGACTGGACGCATCCGCTGACGTTCGAATATTTGAAAGGCGACCGCGCGCACTACGGGGCGAAACCCAACGCCGACGCGACGCTCGTTGGATTTGCCACGGGCAGTCAGGCGGCAAATATTCGCGATGCTGTCTATGATGACATCGTTGTTCCGTGGAAGGCGTGCGCGATGGTGAAGGATTGCATCGCACCACCGGGATCGTCGCGCAAGAATCATCGGCAGGATCAGGCCGTGTTGTCGTACCTCGTTCACAAGGCCGGCTATCGGTTCGCGACCGATGCGCACGAAGAGATCGGTGTGCGATGCAAATGCGACCGCTGGTTTTACCAGTACATCGGCTTTCATGTCCCGGCCGGGTTGTATGCTCGGTGGTGTCTGTCGTGACAAATGCCCTACCACGGAGGTCACTGGGCGAGGCCGCGATAACGGAGGGCACGGTGCAAAAACCTGGTTTATCCGCGTCCTCCGTCTGTATCCGTGTTCTCCGTGGTAGCGCTTTTGCGAGC
>QHWL01000452.1:0-3407 GCA_003222555.1 Acidobacteriota bacterium
CCGACCCGTGAAGGGCCTGGCAAATGGAGGGGGCCCGAGTATTCCTGGTGGTGAGTGGGCCAAGCTGCCAAGCCCAAGCCGGACGTCGGTCAAAGAGATGGGACCTCCCGCCGCAGTGCACGTGGACGTTGACGGGGAGAGTATCTGGGCTCTTATCAGATGCGACGAGACTAGTCCCGTTCCGGCAGGGGCGAACGGTGCTGGTGGTCGGTTCGGTCTCGACTGCATGTATCCTGACGGCAAGCTCAAACCCCTGGATACGATTTATAAGTTCAATAAGGATGGCAGAGCCGAGCGGAGCTTCGCCGGTGGGATGTTCATCTGGCCTCACGGCATGCACGTAGACCGAGAGGGCAATGTCTGGGTCACCGACGCGGCGTCGGAATCCGCCGTCGGCATCGCGGCCAAAGCCGGAGTCAGAGCGGGGCACATCGTCCGCAAGTTCAGCCCGGATGGGAAAGTGCTCATGACGCTTGGCGAACCGGGAGTCGCTGGTAACGACGAGCACCACTTCAGATCACCGGCTGGTGTCGTGACGAATACCGCTGGGGAGTTGTTCGTCGCGGATGGCCACGGTTCCAACAACCGCGTCGTCAAGTACTCGAAGGAGGGAAAGTTCATCTCGCAGTGGGGAAAGACCGGATACGGACCGAGTGAGTTCCAAACCGTGCACGGCATCGCCATGGACAAGAGAGGGCGTGTATTCATCGCCGATCGGGGTAACACGCGGATTCAGATCTTCGATCAGGCCGGTAAGTTCATCGCGCAGTGGCACCAGTTCGGGAATCCGAGCGGGATCGCGTTCTCCATCAACGATGAGGATCTCATCTATGTGTTCGACTCTGAATCGGACAATCATGACAATCCTGGTTTTGAGCAGGGGATCAGGATCGGGGACGCCCTGGAAGGTTGGGTGAAGTATTTCATCATGGACCAAGGAGGCGACCCGCGCGTGACAACCGGAAGCGGCGCAGAGTTCGGAACGGTGGATAAATACGGCAACGTGTTCGGCGGAGAACCGAGGCCTCGAGTCTTGCGAAAATACGTCAAAGTCCGATAGTCACGATCCACACCTCGTCGGCGACTCTGATTCCTGCACGTTCACTGACGCCCCGTTTTAGGGCTCGTCGTCGCTGGCCTCGGGTACTCTCGAGATATTCGGCGGGCTGGGAGCGGCCCCCAGCTTCCGCAGCAACACGGTCGTGCTCGGCGAGAAAATCTTGTTTCCACCGGTAAAGACGCCTTCGGCGATGACCAGGGGCGTCCATCCCCGTTTGTTTTTCGCGTCCATGTTGGCGCCGTGATCCACAAGAAACTGAACAATCGAGTCCGCAAAATGTCTCCACGCCGCGCCGTGCAAGGCGGTGTCGCCGTTCTTGTTGACGGCGTTGACGTCGGCGCCCAGCTCCACACACAGCTTGATAGCCTCCAGGGCGTTCGCCTCCGTTGATCGACTCATTCCAGGAAGGTGGCCGATGCCGGCTGCCACCATCAGCGGCGTCGTGCCCAGGTTCGTCGACACGTTCGGGTCGGCGCCCCGGGCCAAGAGCTCGCGCATGATAGCGACGTCGTTCGCCTGAGCCGCAATCAAGAAGGGTGTCGCACCCACGAGATTCCCGTTGCCACCCTTCACCTTCATCCCAAAATTCGGATTCCTTTGCGTTCGCGCATTCGGATTCGCTCCGTGGGCCAGGAGCGCTTTCACAAAGTCGAGCCTTTCGGCCTTGGGCAAGCCCCCGAAGGCACTCCATTCGGTGTCTTCATTCGTGATCCCGTTGGAGAAGTCGCTCAAATAGGTGTCCCACACGCCCACCGCCCAGTGCAGCGGCGCAAACCCAGGGCCCAGGTTCGGGTTGGCGCCCTGATTCAGCAGAAACTTTGCGTACTCCGTATGACTCCGGACCGTGGCCACGACCAGCGCGGTCGTCCCATCCTTTGCGGCCTCGTTCACATCCGCGCCTGAAGCCAGCAGCGCCTTGGTTGCTCCCAGGTTCCCTTCGCGCGCCGTCAGGAGCAGCGCTGAGTACCCCTTTGTGGAACGCGCATGGACGTCGGCGCCGCGTTCGATGAGCGCTTGCACGATCTCCGTGTGTCCTTCAGCCGCAGCCCACATCAATGCCGTCTGGCCCTCAGCGGTTTCCTTCGCGTTGACGTCGGCGCCGCGGGCGAGAACGGCTTTGACCGCGTCCAACGCGCCGGCGCGGGCACACGTCATGAGCACCGTCTCGCCGTACACTCGAGCAGCGTTCGGATTCGCTCCTGCCTCGAGCAGCCGGTCGACCATCGGCACGCTGCCGTTGGTGCAAGCCAGCGAGAGAGGCGTCACACCGTAGTTGTCGGCTGCGCTCACCTGTCCGCCGGCGCGAATCAGCAGGTCGGCCATGTCCGCCTGATCCCACTGAGCGGCCCAGTGCAGCGCCGTAAAGCCGTCAGGCTGACTGGCATTCACGGGAACGCCTTGTTTGAGCAGACGCCGAACAGCTTCCGTATCTCGATTCTTTGCTGCGTCCACCAGCCGAAGATCTGTGGCGGCAGCGGCCAGGCTCGTCATCGCCACGAGAGCGACGGCCGATCGACCGATGAGTCGAATGTTGATGCGCATTTTTACACCTCAGACAGGACATTCAACCCACTCGTGCTGTCGCCGAAACGCTCTGCTGCAATGCCCATCTTGTCGATGAGCGTCAGATGGAGATTCGCCAGCGGCGTGTCTGCCGGCAGCCGCACGTGCCGGCCTCCCCTGATCTCGCCGGCACCGCCCCCTGCCAGGAGGATGGGAAGGTTGGCTGGGACGTGCGCGTTGCTGTTGCTCATCCCGGCCCCGTAGACCATCATCGAGTGGTCCAGCAGCGAGCCGTCGCCGTCGGACGTCGACCGCAGCTTTTCCAGGAAGCGCCCCAAGAGCTCCACGTGGAACGTGTTGATCTTGGACAACCTCTCCAGCTTCGCGGGAACATTCTGGTGGTGTGACGTCGGGTGGTGGGGGTCGGCGATGCCGATCTCGGGATAGGTTCGCACGTTTTTCTCGCGACCGATCAGGAACGTAGACACCCGAGTCAGGTCGGCTTGGAATGCCACCGCCATCAAATCGAACATGAGCGCAGCGTAGTCTTCGAATTTGGCGGGGATGCCCGCGGGTTGCGCCACCGCTGGGAGCTCCCGATCGCTTTGTGTCTCGGCAATCTGGATGCGCCGCTCGATGTCGCGAACCGAATCGAGATACCCCGCGAGCTTGCTGCGGTCGCCTCGACCGAGCGACCGTCGAAGCCCGGCGAGCTCCTCGGCGACCGAATCGAGAAGACTCCTGTCCCCCCGGAGACGACGGAGCCGTGCCTCGCGCTCGGTGCTGTCGGTGGCGCCGAACAGGTGTTCGAAGACTGCGCGCGGGTTGGACTCCATCGGCAGCG
>QHWL01000452.1:3468-5474 GCA_003222555.1 Acidobacteriota bacterium
AGCCGTCCTCGCACTGGCCCACCAAATCGTTGGACTCGAGCGACAGCTCGAGCGAGGCCAATTGCGTCTCCTTCTCCAGTTGCCGCGCCACGATCTGATCCATCGAGACGCCTGCGTTGAGCGTGGTGTTCTTGCCAGACGCCTTGTGCGCATGAGCACCCGTGAGGAAGGCCGTCTGGCTCCGCGAATGGTCGCCGTCCCCTTCGTTCAACAACGGAAAAGCATCTTTGTTGGACATGCCGCTCAACACGAGCACTCGATCCCGAACAGCGGCCAGCGGCTTCAAGATTGGCGAGAGCTCGAGATTGCCCTCCGCCGCCGGTGTCCAAAAGGGCATGCTCATGCCGTTGGGCACATAGACGACACCGAGCCGCTTGACTGGCCGCGTCCCAGCGGCGAATGCCGGAACCATCCCGTCGAGCAGCGGCAGAGCGATGGCTGCACCGAGGCCCCGCAACATCGTGCGGCGCGAAAGACTCTTCTTCGTGATCACCATGACGCGCTCCTTACGTTACTGCGGTGGAGCGACGGAGCTCACCGGCTCGTCGTCGCGACCTTGCGCCGCTCTCATTTGAAAGGGCCGACTGTTGACAATTCCCAGAACCAGAGACGACCAGCGGTAGTCGCCGGGAGCCGCCTCCCGTACGATCGTGCGGAGGGCCGGCATATCGTAGTACGCAACCGCCCGGCCGAGCGCATAGGTCAAGAGCTTTTCCGTGAAGGTGCGGACGAACTCGTCGCGGTGCGCCATCAACGCCTTCCGGAACTCGTCTGGGCTCCCAAACCTCGTTCCGTCGGGAAGCACGCCCGACGCGTCGATGGGCGCGTGTCCTTCGGTCGTTCGCCATTTCCCGATCGCATCAAAATTTTCGAGCGCGAAACCCAACGGATCCATCCGCTGGTGGCAGGTCGCACAAACCGCGTTCTGGCGGTGCGCCTGCATGAGCTCGCGCATCGACACCTCCGGGTGCTCCCGCGCGCTGGTCTCCGGCAGTGGCGGGACGTTGGGCGGCGGCGGCGGCGGTGGCGCTCCGAGAATGTTGTCCAGCAGGTACTTGCCGCGGAGCACCGGAGAAGTGCGCGTCGCGTACGACGTGACCGTGAGAATGCTGCCGTGGCCCAGAAGTCCGGCGCGACGGGGGTCGGTCTGCACCCGCCGGAAATGCGGTCCATATACATTCCGGATCCCGTAGAAACGAGCCAGACGTTCGTTTGCGAACGTATAGTTCGCGGTCAGGAGCTCGGCGATCGGCCGATCCTCACGCATCTGACTTTCGAGGAACAGCTCCGTCTCGCGCCGGAAGGCGTCGCGCAAGTTCTCGTCGAAATCCGGAAACGCGTTCGCATCCGGATCCACGGCCCTCATGTTCCGGAGGAAGAGCCACTGACCGCCGAAATTCACCACCAACGCCGTCGCGCGAGAATCGGCCAGCATGCGCCGGACTTGCTCTTCAAGGATTTTTGGATCCTTGAGTCTGCCGCGCGCCGCCACATCCAGGAGCTGGTCGTCCGGGATGCTGCTCCAGATGAAGAACGACAATCGGGAGGCCAGTTCGAGGTCGCTGATCCGAAAGAGCCCACCGGGCCCGAGGTTCGCAGGGTCACGCTCCAGACGGAAAAGGAATTGTGGAGAAACCAGAAGTCGTCCGAGCGCGGCCTGGATGCCCTGCTCGAAGGTTCCCTCGCTTCGACCCTTCGAGTAGAACCGAAGCAGCGGCTCGACGTCGGCATCGGCGACCGGTCGGCGATAGGCGCGCCGCGCGAGCGTGGTCAGAATTTTCTTGGCGCACGATTCCTCATCATTTATTACTGGCCCCTCCACCCCGCTCGGCTCGCTTCGCTTGCGGGGGCCCCCAAGCCCCGCGCCGCTCCGCTCGCTGGAGTTCGTGGGTCGGCAGACGAAAATCTGCCGCCGGCTGGGTGTGTCGCCCGGGCCTGTAGCGTTGAACGGGCCCTCGAGTCGGACATATTCCACGTCCATCCGCGGCGCCTCGTAGGTAGAACTG
>QHWL01000452.1:5514-7220 GCA_003222555.1 Acidobacteriota bacterium
CGCACCTTTCTTGACGAACGCGACGCCGAGCGAGTGCATCCCGGCCTTGGCCGCGAAACGGACCTGGAGCGCCTCATCTGCCGTCAGCGCGTATTGCGGCGTCTGGTAGCCGAAACTGGTCTTGAGACACTTTGGCTCCTGCGATCCCTCGACACACTCGCCGCCAATCTTGAACCGTGTAACCTGGGCGCCGTCCAAGAGCACGTCAATCTGCTCGCGGGTTCCAATGGCCCGAATCACCGAATCGGTAAAGTTTCTTCCCAGGCGGATCTTCACCACATACTCGCCGTCGAGCGGGAAGTAGTGGCGAATGAGCGCGCCGCCGCGTGTGTCATACGGCAGCTCTTCGTGCATGCGCTCGTCCTGCCTGAGGCTGCGCGAGATGTTGAAGGTCTCGATGGCCGGACCGGTCCTCGGATCGCCGATGGCGAGCCGGCTGATCTTCTGCGCCGCGAGCATATACCGCTCGAGGAGAGTCGGCGAAATCGAGAGGACGTCAGCGATGTTGTCGAACCCGTGGTCCGACTCGTCGGCCGGCAGCAACGATCCCGCGTCGATGTCCAGCGCGAGCAAGTCCCGAATCGCGTTGGAGTACTCCACCTGATTCAGGCGATGATCCGCGGGGCGGCCGGGATTCGGATGGGCCGCCGCCTCCCGATCCAGCTCCGTCTCCAGCCACGTCACGAACGCCTCGAAGGATTGCCGATCCGGCCGTCGTCTGCCAGCCGGTGGCATCGCGCCGCTCCGAACTTTCTGCACTACTTTTTCCCAGACTTCTGCGCCGGCACCGACGTGTTGGACGTCGGCCTTGTCGAGCATGAGCCCAGCCGTCTTGAGCTTCTCGTTGTGGCAGGTGACGCAGTAGTCGTTGAGGAGCGCGCGCGAGGAGGTTGCTGAAACAGCAGCGGACGTGACCAACTGCGCGTTGGGCGCCTGCGGGGTCGCTGCTGCCTGTAATCGGCCAGAGTGCCCGTAGCCCGCCAGCGCCACCGCCAGCACGCCTATCGCTAAGCCCGGAATTGCTCGTGACAAACTAGACATCGTGCCCCCTGCACTGCAGCACGGAGTGTGGGTTGGAAGGTCGGTTAACTGAAGTCCCTAGAACCGGATCGCCACCTCGTTTCTTCGCAAGCACACCAGAAAAAGGCACGCCAGCGACATATCACAGGCTGGACGGATTATGAGGTGCGCCCGGATACGGTGTCAAGGGCATTTGGCCGGGGTGTGCCCAGCGAAAGTCCATTGGTGCGTTGTGCTGGAATTGTTCGACAGCCTGGGGACCTCTCACTCTGGGCAGCAAATGCGGGGCTGGTCAATGGCACGGCCATTTCGTCTGTTACCATAACGTGACTTCGGTCTCGTAAGCTGTGCCGCGCTATCGCTTCAGCGATTTCATCCTTTCGCCGCGGCGCCGGATGCTCGTCCAAGGCGGGCGCGAGCGGCCCCTCATCCCCCGCTATTTCGATCTGCTCGTCTTTCTCGTCGAGCGCCGGCATGAGGCGGTGCATCGCCGGGACATCTTCGACCGTGTGTGGGACGACGTGGTCGTCTCCGACAGCGCGCTGAGCCAGGCCATTCGCACGATCCGCCGAACGCTCTGCGACGACTCGCGCGAGCCGCGCTTCATTCGTACGGTCTCGCGCCACGGGTACCGCTTCGTTTTTCCAGACGTCCTGGAAGAAGACGACGACGACCACTGGCCTTGG
>QHWL01000453.1:0-1889 GCA_003222555.1 Acidobacteriota bacterium
GAGAAGGCCTGGAACCCGCCGCGAATGTCGGATGGCCAGCCGGATATTCAGGGATTTTGGGATAACCGAGGGAGACGGCTCGCTTTGTACAACATCGAAGAGGGGGCGGATGAGGCACACGTTCTGCTGAGCGGAAACCAAACCGACCATCAAAGTCTGGTTGTGGACCCTCCGGACGGCAGAATTCCCTACCAATCGTGGGCGAGGGCGAAACGGCAGGAGGTCTATGACAACCACACGAACCTGACGAAGTGGGAGTACGTCGACCCACACTTGCGTTGCTTTCCAAGCGGCGTACCACGCGTGTTCTATCAGGGAACCTTTCAGTTTGTTCAACCCCCTGGATACGTCAACCATGGCTCGCGTATCATCCCCCTGGACGGGCGTCCGCATGTCGGAGACACCATCAAACTGTGGATGGGAGACTCGCGTGGCCACTGGGAGGGAAATACGCTCGTCGTCGAGGTGACCGGTAACAACGACAAGACCTGGTTTGACATCGTTGGAGATTTCCATAGCGACAGTTTGCGTATAACCGAACGCTACAGGTACGTCGACCCCGACACGATCAGCTACGAAGCCACGTTCGAGGATCCAAAGGTGTATACGAGACCCTTCAAGATGGCCCTGGCCTTCGGCCGCACGGTAAGTGGTGAGGAAGCCAAGAGTTATGAGCTATTGGAATCGGCGTGTTACGAGGGTGACCGGAACATGCAGAGGATGCCGGTACAAGCTCGATAGCAATAACTGGAGTGAACGTATGAAACTGATGACTCGGACAGCAATCGGCACAGCTCTGATCGTCCTGGTCGCGGTTTCCATCGCGACGGTTCGGCCCACCCACGCACAGGGCCGGCCCACGACGATTGAGCCGATGCACTTTCATCACGTTCATCTGAATTCGGTGAACCCGGCTGCTGCGGCCGAATACTACCCGAAGCCGTTTGCCCTGTCGGCCACCAAGACGGCCTTCAATGGCTACGAGGCGGTCAAAACCGGCAACGTCTACATTCTGTTCACGAAAGTCAGCACGCCGCCGATGACGGAATTGACGGGCCCCCAAACCTCGGTGTGGCACTTCGGCTGGAATACGCCGGACTCACGCAAGTACAACGAACGCTTCCGGGCGATGGGCCTGGAAATCGCGCAGATGTGGGACGCGGCCGACGGCAAGCTCGTGGACATGTCGAGCGACACGCTCCCCGGGCTGCCGACGCAGGAACAGATTCTCGAAATGCGAGCCAAGGGCACGCAGCCGAGCCGGCAGGGAGGCTTCGGATACCTCAGGGGCCCGGACGGCGCGATGATCGAGAACGCTCAAGCCGGTCAGGCGGAGCGCTTCAACCACATGCACATGTATCACGAGCACCCGCAGTGCGCGATGCAGTGGTATACAACCCATCTTGGTGCGAGGCTTGCGCAAGGTGCCGGTGGCGGCGCGCCCGAGGCACCGGCTGCGGGGGATTGTCACACACGGTCATACGCGCCACCGACGTGGCCGTCGTTCGCGAAGACGGGTTTCGTTCGCGAACCGTCGGGAGCCGTCTTCTTCGACGACATCTCCATCTCGATCCGGCCGTGGCCAGGCGGCGGCCTCGTCAGCACGCGCGGGCACATCGTCGATCACTGGGCCCTCAGCGTGCCGGACCTTGCGGCGACGGTGGCCCGGTTGAAGGGCGAGGGGATCAGGTTCCTCGAAGAGATCCGTCCGTGGGGCAACACGCGGGCGGCCATGATTGAAGGACCCGATCGAATTGCGATTGAGCTCGTCGAAGTGAAATAGTTTCGCCGCCAAAAAATGCAACCACAAGAACTTCTCTGCGGTCTGCTCGGCCGGGTAGGTCAGGTAAGGCTGGTAGGCCGGGTGGGTTCGGTAGGCTGAGATCCTA
>QHWL01000453.1:2050-5585 GCA_003222555.1 Acidobacteriota bacterium
GATCGGTGATTTGGCTCCACCCATGGGCCACCTTGTTCGGAATGATGATGATGTCGCCCTCCTTCACCACACGGCTGTACGCGCCGTTGCCGGCTGTGCCGCCACCGCTCGGCCCATTCATGACGTTCGGGACACCGGCACTCGGCTTCTTATCGTTGATCACACCTCCCGTTGTAAGGATCCCCGATCCTGAAACGATGATGTAGGTCTCGGGTGTGTAGTCATGATAGAGCACCTGAATCGGGTCGCCAGGTTTGTCGTTGGTCGGACCCCGATAAATGATGCCGACGCCCATGTTGTACTTGCCCATGTCAACCACCCGAAGCTGCCGGTCGGGCGGATTCGGCGGCGCGTTCTTCAGAACATAGTCAATATCGGCCTTCGTGATGTCGAAGGCAACCGTCGGCGCCTCACCGTTCTGAGCGAACGCGACCTGGAATGTGAGCAGAACGAAGAGGACACCCAGGATGCTTTTCGTCATGATCTTCCTCCTTGAATTAATACGAGCCTCCATCCAGCTGGAGCAATTCCAGCGCCGATTATGGCCTCGGCGAAGAGGATATCAAGAAGGACGCCCGGGAAGCACGCCCGGGAATAGCGTTGCCAGTCGACCGAATGTCGTTGGCGGCGACTCCGCATACGCTAGAATGGACTTCAGCCAGCGCATCGGAGGTCGACTGATGATCTCTCGTCCTGTCACGTGGCTCGGCGTCGCGGTTGCCGCCGTGCTGCTGGCCGCCACCCCCGCGCACCCCCAGGATGCCGGCAACGGGTTTCTCTTCAAGGCGCCAGCCGGCGCGGTGACGCTCCGCGGCGGCTTCGATCGGGCAAACGCCGGCAGCGACCTGTTTTCGTTCGCCACCGAGCAGCTCACACTCAAACGCCGCGACTTCAGCGCGATAACGTTCGCGGCCGACGTCGACTACCGCGTGACGCCGCGCCTCGACGCCTCGTTCGGCGTGTCGGTATCGAGATCGACGATGCCGTCGGAGTTCCGTCACTGGCTCGACAACAACAACCGGTCGATCGAACAGACGACCGAGTTCATTCGGGTGCCGTTGACCACGAGCGTGAAAATGTATCTCGCCGAGCCGGGCCGATCCGTCGGTCACTTCGCGTGGATTCCTTCTCGCTACGCGCCGTATGTCGGCGCGGGCGGCGGCGTGCTGTGGTACCGCTTCGAGCAGAGCGGCGACTTCATCGACTTTGCCACGACCCGCGTCTTCCCGGATGATTTCAGATCGCAGGGCTGGACGCCGACTCTGCAAGCCTTCGTCGGTACCGACGTCTCGTTGAACCCGCGGCTCGCCGTCACGACCGAGGCGCGATACCAGTGGGCGCGTTCGCGGCTGGATCGCGATTTCTCCGGTTTCAATCGGATAGACCTCTCGGGATTCGCGCTGACCGCGGGCATCTCGATCAGGTACTAAGGACTCGTCCTAAGGGAGCGAACCTCATGAAGACTCTCACTACGCTGGCAAGCGTGCTGCTTCTCGTCGTGCCCGCGTTGGCGAACGCGCAGACCGCGCAGATCGACGCGCGCTGGCAGCCATGGCTTGGCTGCTGGACGCAGGTGGCTTCTGCGGTGGAGACGCTGACGTCGCCGCCGGCCGCCGGTCGGCTCGCGTGCGTCGTGCCGGCTGCGGGCACCTCCGCGGTCGATATCGTGACCGTCGCCGATCGGCGGATCGTGTCGCGCGAGCACATCGAGGCCACCAGCGCGCACCGCACGAGCGAGCGGGACGGATGTACGGGATGGGAAAGCGCGGAGTGGTCGTCCGACGCGCGCCGTGTCTACCTGCAGTCGGAATACGACTGCGCCGGCGGCGTCAAACGCCGCAGCACCGGTGTGATTGCCATGACGCTGAAAGGCGAATGGCTCAACATCACGGGCGTGGCCGTGCGCGAGAACACCGGCGTGCGCGTCCTGCATCATCGCCCGGCGGCGACCCCATCGGCCCTGCCCGAGGAGATGGCCTCGGCTCTCGAAGGAAAGGCCCTCGCGGTTGACGCGGCCCGCGTCGCGGCCGCCTCGCCAATCGGCACCGCCGACATCGCCGACGCGTCGCGCCACGTGAACGCGGCCGTGGTCGAGGCATGGCTCGGCGAGAGCGGTCAGAAGTTCACGGTCGATGCCAAGCGCCTCATCGAGCTGGCCGATGCCGGCGTGGCCGACCGAGTCGTCGACATGCTCGTGGCGCTTTCATACCCGGAGGTGTTTTCAATCAAACCGTCACCCACCTCCGTCGGCGCCTTGGCGAGCACCGAACCTCCTGCCGGCATACAGACCGACATCATCAGCGCCGGTTCGCCGTTTGAGTGCGGACCGTATACCTACGGCTTGTCGCTCTATGCTTTTGACGGCTGCTCGCCGTATGGGTACGGGTTTTACGGCGCACGCTACGGGTACTCCCCGTACAACAATTTCGGGTACGGTGAGTATGTCTACGGCGGTTACGGGGGATGGTATCTGGCGAACCAGCCTGCGATTGGCTTGATCGCGCCGCCTGAAAATGCGTCTACGCACGGGCAGGTGGTGAACGGCCGCGGATACGTACAGGGCAGCCACGGCGACTCGGCGGCGTCCGGCGGGTCGAGTGACGGTTCGTCGATAAGCTCCGGTTCCTCGGGCGGCGCGAGCTCGGGAGGCGACCGCACGGCTCATCCGCGGTAAGGTGTCGAGCTGCGCGAGCGAACACGTCCGCTCTACGCATCTCATGCAGTCCCGCGAATTCGGCGGACCCATAGGGTCCGCCCTACGTACCGCGAGTGAGTTTCTCCGCGCCGCACGCTCGCGCGGCGGACGAAGAAAGACGTCGATTATCGGACAGGAGTGTCCTGACTCGACGCCCCAAAGAGCCTCTGGCCGGTGCCGGCCAACGTTGCCACTTTGACGTTCACGTTGTTGCTGCCGTCCTTGGAGCTGCTGCCTTCCACGGTGACCTCGTCACCAGGTTTCAGCGAATTCCGCGTCCAACCCTGTCTCATGAGCCCGTTCGGGCTGCCCATTTCAAAGCCCCAATTCGTCACCTTGCCGCTGCTGTCTTTGACGTCCAGGTAAAACCAGGTGTGGGGATTCGTCCATTCGACTTTCGTGACCGTACCGGTCAGCTTGATGGGCTTGCCGGCGTCGTATTCTGCCGCAAATGCGTGATGCGCGAGCGCCGGCCCTGCACCCAGAAGGACACCCAACCCGGCAGCGAAAACGGCGAGCTTGATTCTCATCGCTGATTCTCCTCTAAAAAACGCGTCATAGAGTACTACTTAGAGTACTACTTACCGACCAGATGAGGAACATCCTTTTCGTTTTCACATAGATGTTCGATCAACTCGGTATCCGGCATCAACTTGAAATTTATGGTCGTAGACTTCCACGGCTTCGGATAGGCCTTCGCGTCGTCGATTGCGACATCCAGTTGCATGGTTCCGAAATTCGGGCGCCGGAAACGTTCGGTGAGGTGCAACGCATCAGTGTGGGGATAGCCGCCATTATCGAGCCAGGTCCCCTCCTTGAAACCGGCCGTCTCGACGACAA